>JBGTFI010000576.1:0-1943 GCA_041747335.1 Phycisphaeraceae bacterium
GCGGCCGCGGCGGTCGAGCGTGCTTCGCCGGGCCGCGCGCATCTGCGCGATGGAGAGGGACTACACGAACCTCAGTGATGCGCGCCTGCGTGAGCGGGCACACGAGCTAAAAGACATCTTCCGCCGGGGGCGTGAGTCAGCCGGCGACCTGGACATCGCCTTTGCGGTGATTCGTGAGGCCGCCAAACGCACGCTGGGGATGAACCCGTATCGGGAGCAGGTGGCCGCGGCGCTGACGATCTGGGAGGGGTGCATCGCGGAGATGGCGACCGGGGAGGGCAAGACGCTCTCGGCGACGATGCCGGCGACGCTCGCCGGGTGGCGTGGGCGCGGGTGTCACGTGGTCACGGTGAACGATTACCTGGCCAAGCGCGACGCGCAAGAGATGGGCAAGCTGTACCGCTGGCTGGGGTTGACGGTGGCGCACGTGGAGAACGAAACGCCCCCGCCGCAGCGGAGGCAGGCTTACGGGGCGGACATCACGTATGGCACGAACAAGGAGATCGCAGCCGATTACCTCCGCGACCGCCTGGCGCTGGGGAACATCCGGCGGTTGCCGTCCGCGCTGCTGCACGGTCTGACGGAGGAGGGTCCGCCGCCGGGCAACCGCCTGGTCATGCGCGGGCTGGAGTTCGCGATCATCGACGAGGCGGACTCGGTGATGATCGACGAATCGGTCACGCCGCTGATCATCTCCGGCGATGCGCCCAACGATCAGCAGGTCGAGGCGTTCGAGGTGGCCGCGAAGCTGGCGAATGAACTTCCCGCGAGCGCGTACAAGGTCGATCGCCGCTATCGCGAGGTGCGTCTGACCACGGCCGGGCGAAACCTCCTGGAAACCTTGACCGAGGAGCTAGGCGGCATCTGGGCCAACGCGAGGCGTCGCGATGAGCTGGTGACGCAGGCGCTCACCGCGCGGGAGCTGTTCATCAACGGGCAGCAGTACGTGATCCAGGAGGGCAAGATCGTCATCGTGGATGAGGCGACCGGACGGCTGATGCCTGACCGCACCTGGCGAGACGGGCTGCACCAGGCGGTGGAGGCGAAGGAGGGCCTGGAGGTAAACCCTCCGAAGGCGACGTATGCGCGGGTGAGCTTTCAGCGGTTTTTCCGCGGATACAAGAAGCTCGGCGGAATGACCGGCACGGCCATCGAAGCCGCCAACGAGCTTTGGCAGATCTACAAGCTGCCCACCGTCGTGATTCCGACCCACCGGCCGCGCATCCGCATTGAGTATGCGGACCGGGTGTTCGCGACGGAGCGTGAGAAGTGGGCGGCGATCGTCGAGGAGATCAAGCGTGTTCATGCGACGGGGCGTCCGCTGCTGATCGGGACGCGCAGCGTCAAGACCAGCGAACATCTGAGTGAACTGCTCAAGGCCGCGAGCCTTGAACACGTGGTGCTCAACGCGGTTTACCACGAGCAGGAGGCCGCAATCGTCGCCGGTGCGGGGCAGAAGGGGAGGATCACGGTGGCGACGAACATGGCCGGGCGCGGGACGGACATCAAGCTCGGCCGCGGGGTGGAGCAGCTCGGCGGATTGCATGTGATCGCCACGGAACGCCACGAATCGGGGCGCATCGACCGGCAGCTCTACGGCCGGGCGGGAAGGCAGGGCGATCCCGGAAGCGCCATCGCCTTCGTGTCGCTGGAAGATGAACTGGTGCGCCGCTACGCCCGGCCGAGCAACCGCTGGCTGCGTCGCGCGCATCTGCGGACGAGCCGTGGGATGATCGACCGCTGCCAGGCGCTCGCGCAGCGTATCGCGTTCCGCCAGCGGCAGGGGGTGCTCAAGACCGATGACTGGCTGGACGAATCGCTGGGCTTCGCGGGGCGGGAGACGTAGAGCGGCTGGGTGATCGTCATCCGTTTGCGCAGGGCTAGCGCATATGACATCGGGGTGGCTGGGGCAGAGCGAGTCTTCGAGCGCCGCCCCAGTTCCA
>JBGTFI010000577.1:0-2339 GCA_041747335.1 Phycisphaeraceae bacterium
TTCGGCCATGTCCTGCCCGGTGAAACTTCGAGGCCCGGTGAAGAAGCAAACCAGCACGGGGAGGCCGAGCGGATCGTGGAGGCGAGCCGAGGCCATGCGACGCGAGGGGAAATGCCGGGTGCCACGGGCTTCTTGCCCGCCCGTGGCATGCGCTGGTCCGGCACAGCCGGACCTACCGCCCGTGTCGTCCTCCTCCACCAGCCTCCCCAACACCTCCCGTGTCCCCGGCCCGCTCAGACGGATCAGCCCCCGCGCGCCGCGCCCGGGGGGCGACGACACTGCCACGATCGTGTCCTCCGCGCTTCTCATGGCCGGCGCCGCTCAGCGGCCCGCTCACCCGGCCGGCGCTTGTCCTGAAGCTTTTCCATCTGCTTCTGGCGCTCCGCCACCGCTTTCTGCATCCGGTCGATCAGCCCGCCGGGCTTAGGCTCCTTCGCCTTCTTCTCCGCGAACAGCTCGCCCCGCGCTTCAAGCTCCTTGATGTGCTTGCGCACCAGGTAGCTGTCGAGAATCCCCGCGCACGTCGAAGCCAGGATGTACAGCATGAGCCCGCTGGGGGCCGAATACAGCATGATCGGGAACAGCAGCATGATCCACTTCATGATCTTCTGCTGCTGGGCCATCTGCTCGTTCGTCGCAGGCGGCGTCATGAAGTGCTGCTGCGCCACCATCGTCACGCCCCACAGGAGCGGCAGCACGTTCAACGATGAATACTCCAGCGGCATGAACAGCAGCGAGATCGATCGCGGCTCGGGCAGGAACTGGATGAAACGGTCCGGCTGCGACAGGTCCGCCAGGAACTGCCAGCCCCCGAACAGTTGAAACACTCCGTAGAACGCCGGCTGCTGGAACAGCTCGATCGCGAAGTAGAGCATCGCGTACAGGGCGATCCAGATCGGCGTTTGCAGGAACATCGGCAAGCAGCCCAGGAAGTTCGCCGGGTTGATTCCCTTCTCCCGGAAGAGCTTCATCTGTTCTTCCTGCATCTTCTTGGGGTCGTCGGGGTAGCGCTTCTTGAGCTTCTCGATCTCCGGCTGAAGGGCCTGCATCTGCTTGCCCATCTTCATCATGTTCACCTGCGACTTCTTCGTGATCGGGTGAAGAATCAGCCGCACCACTCCCACCAGCACCAGGATCGCGATCCCCCAGTCACCCACCGCCGCGTGGATCACCGTCAGGAACCATAAAAGCGCCCGTGCCAGCGGCTGGAACGTGCAGAAGGCGCACCCCAGCTCGTAACGGATGAGCTGGCTGAAGTCCATCACTGCGTACGGCGTCTTGGCGAACTCCGCCTTCAGCCGCGGACCGGCGTACAGACTCACCGGCAGCTCCCCCCGCCCGCCCGGCGGAATCTTTACTTCCCGACTCGTGAGCGTCAGCAGCACCGTACTCGTGTCGTGCTTGCTGTCATACCGTCCCACCACCCGCTGGCCGAGCCTGGCCCACTGAGCATCAAGCGTCGGGATCGACTGCCGCGAGAGCGCCCCCTCCACCGGAAGCACCGGATGCACCGCCAGCGCGAAGTAGCGGTTCACCATCGCCGCCCACACCAGCTCCGACTTCGCCGGCAGGCTCGAATTGGGATAAACCCGCAGCCCCTTGCCCGCCGCGTCGGTGTGCCAGATCGTCGCACCGTCCACGTAAATGTTCGTCTTGCGCGGGTCGTCGGACAGGTTGAAGTAACCGGCCATCAGCATCCGCCGATCGCCCATGTACGCTGAATCATCTTTCACCGGACTCGCCTGGGCGTCCTGCTCCCAAATCACCTCCAACGACCCGCCCATGCGATTCTCGATGGTCTGCCCCACGCGCAGGTCGTGGCTGTCCGGCCCCATCTCATAAGTCCGCCGCAGCAGCACCACCTCCCGCCCGGTTTCATCCTCGATCATCAGCTCATACACCGCCCGGGGTGTCGGCGCGCCGGGAGAGGCCGCCGGGTCGGCCGCGAACGTCGTCCGCCACACCGCCGGATCGGTCGGCTCGACCAGTTCCCACCGCTGATCGTTGAGCGAAACGCGCTGGCCGTTGATCGTCACCGCCGTGGCCGCGAACGCGAAGACATAGTTCCTGCCCTGGGGCGCGGAAGGATCCTCCGCCCACGTCATCAGGGTGTACGGGTCCGGATCATCGACGTGCTTCTTGTAGTCGGTCCCGTCGAGCCGCCGGATCGACGCCCCCCATGCGCTCAGTTCCACGTACAGGTCATACCCGTCGGCCGGATCGCGCGAACCGATCATCGCGATCTTCGCCTGATCCACACCCCGGGCCCGCAGCAAACCCACTTCCGCCTTGGCAACCTGCGCCTCCACCGCCGGCGCACGCGGCGCAGGCGGCTCCTG
>JBGTFI010000578.1:0-3516 GCA_041747335.1 Phycisphaeraceae bacterium
CGTCACCAAGGCCGCGCCGCAGCACCACCGGCTTTGCCGGTGGGGGATCACGCTCTCGCCGGTGGCGATCGGGAAGATGATCTTTTCGCCGGACAAGCTCAGGCTCGCGCTGGAGCAGGTGATGGACCCGGCGACGATTCCGGGGGCGGTCAAGGAACTGATGACGCACGAGAAGCTCCCGCCTGCCATCGCGAACCTGCTGCCCTCGGAAAAGCTGCCCAAGGCGCTGACGCAGTTCATGTCCACGGACTCGGTGGCGGTACTCAAGCACGGCGTCGAACTGGGGCTGAACACCTGGAAGGCGTTTCTATCGAACGTGGGGTGGGCGCGGGACGAGATCGACAAGATCATCTGCCACCAGGTCGGATCCGGCCACCGCGACACCATCCTCAAGGAACTGGGCATTCCCCCGGAAAAAGACTTCTCGACCTACCAGTACCTCGGCAACATCGGGACGGTGTCCCTCCCGCTGACCGCGGCCATGGCCGACCAGCGCGGGTTCCTCAAAGCCGGCGACCGAGTTGGCTTTCTGGGCATCGGCAGCGGGCTGAACTGCCTGATGCTGGGATGGGAGTGGTGATGCAGACAATGACGAATGACCAAATCCGAATGACGAATCAAGATAGACCATTGCGTTGTGGCGTGACTTCCTGACTTTTGTCACTCGTCATTCGTCATTCGTCATTGGTCATTTCGGTTCATTCCCCATGGACTTCCCCGACTACCCCTTCAACCCCAACTACCTCGACCTCGGCGGGTATCGGATGCACTATGTCGATGAGGGGCGCGATGAGTACGTGCGTAAGGATGCGCTCGTCATGCTCCACGGCAATCCGACGTGGTCGTTCTTCTATCGCAAGCTCATCACCGCGCTCAGCCCCGCCTACCGCTGCGTGGCGCCCGACCACGTGGGCATGGGCCTGTCCGACAAACCCGATGAGAAGCAGTACAGCTACCGCCTGCCGCAGCGCGTGGCGGACCTCGAAAAGCTGCTCGACCACCTCGGGCTGCGCAAGAACATCACCCTCGTCCTGCACGACTGGGGCGGGATGATCGGCATGGCCTACGCCGTGCGCCACCCCGAGCGGGTCCGCAGGCTGATTGTCCTGAACACCGCCGCCTTCCACATGCCCAAGGGAAAACACCTGCCGTGGCAGATCGCCCTCTGCCGCAAGCAGTACCTGGGGGCGACGCTGGTTCGGGGGTTCAACCGCTTCAGCGTGGGGGCGGCCAAGCACTGCGTGCGTCGCCGGCCTCTCTCTCCGGCGGTGCGGCAGGCCTACCTCGCCCCTTACGACAACTACGCGAGCCGCATCGCCGTACACCGTTTCATCCAGGACATCCCCATCAAACCCTCCGATTCCGGGTATCTGAACGTCACGCACGTCGAGACGAACCTCGCACGGTTCGTGGAGCTGCCGATGCTCATCTGCTGGGGCATGCGCGATTTCGTCTTCGATGTGGACTACCTCAACGCCTGGCTCAACCGCTTCCCCAACGCCGAGCTGCACCGCTTCGAGACCGCCGGCCACTACCTGCTCGAAGACGCCCACGAAGAGGTGATCCCGGCGGTGGAGGATTTTCTGGAGCGCAACCCGTTGGGATATATGTGATTGTGTCCGTTTCCCAAGCCCACGGATGACCGCGTGAACGGTCTTTCGCGGGATACTCCCTCCCCCCATCCGCTATCATCGCTCCCGCCGTGCTCCTGAGACCCTCCCAACCCGCGGCTTCAATTTCCCCCAACATCGCCTCACACCTCCCTGTCCTTGCCGCAACGCAACCATTTGCTCCGGCGGTCATCTTTCCCCACGCCCGCGACCGGCGCACCCACCGGGGGCGCGTCTGCTACACCCACCTCACTTACGCGCAGCTCAACACCCAAAGCAACGCGATCGCGCGCGGCCTGCGCGAGGTCGGCGTCGTCAAGGGTACGCGCGTGGTACTCATGGTCACACCGAGCCTGGACTTTTTCGCGCTCGTGTTCGCACTCTTCAAAGTCGGGGCGGTGATGGTGTGTGTCGATCCCGGCCTGGGGGTGAAGAATCTGGGCAAGTGCCTCGCCGAGGCCCGGCCGGGCGCGTTCATCGGAATCCCCAAGGCCCACCTGGCCCGCCGCGCGCTGCGTTGGGCGGTGGAAACAAACCGCTTGAACATTCTCGTCGGCAGACGATGGTCGCCCTTTTCAAGAATGCTCACGCTCGATGACCTCCGAAGGCGCGGCGAGAAGTGCGCCGATATTCCGGCGGACGACACGCAACCGGACGATCCGGCGGCCATCCTCTTCACCAGCGGAAGCACCGGCCCGCCCAAGGGCGTCGTTTACACCCACGCCAACTTTCAGGCCCAGGTGGCCGCGCTCAAGGGCGCTTACAACATTCAGCCCGGCGAGATCGACCTGGCGACGTTTCCGCTTTTTGCGCTATACGCGCCCGCCCTGGGGATGACGGCCGTCATCCCGGACATGGACTTCACCCGCCCCGGAAGGGTGGACCCCCGGAAGGTGGCCGAGCCGATCGAAAACTTCGGCGTCACGAACCTCTTCGGATCCCCGGCGCTGCTCGACCGCGTCAGCAGGTGGGCGGTCGAACGGGGCGTTGTGTTCCCCTCCCTCCGTCGCGTCATCTCCGCCGGCGCGCCCGTGCCCGCACGGGTCATCGAGCGCACCACGCGGCTGCTTTCGGGCGGGGCGCAGGTCCACACACCCTACGGCGCGACGGAGTCGCTCCCGGTTTCAACCATCGCCAGCGATGACATCCTCAGTGAAACGCGATACCTGACCGACCAGGGACGCGGCGTCTGCGTCGGTCTGCCGGTCGGCGAGGCGGACGTCCGCATCATCCGCATAAGCGACGACCCCATCGAGCGGTGGTCGCATGAACTCGCACTTCATCCCGGACAGGTCGGCGAAATCGTGGTCCGCGGGCCCGCGGTGACCGCGGCCTACTTCGGCCGGGACGAAGCGACGCGCCTGGCGAAGG
Organism: Phycisphaeraceae bacterium; assembly: GCA_041747335.1. GTDB lineage: Bacteria > Planctomycetota > Phycisphaerae > Phycisphaerales > Phycisphaeraceae > JBGTFI01. The sequence continues at coordinate 2,982 of JBGTFI010000578.1, forward strand.
TTCAGGCGGAAGATGGATTCTTCCACCGCATGGGCGATGTGGGCTACTTCGATGAAAAGGGACGGCTGTGGTTCTGCGGGCGAAAGTCACACCGCCTCAGACTCACCGGCGGCGACCGCTTCACCATTCCCTGCGAAGCCGTCTTCAACACACACCCGGCCGTCTACCGAAGTGCGCTGGTGGCCGTGCCGACACCCGCCCCTGGCGCCCGCGGGTCGACGCTGAAACCGGTCATCTGCGTCGAACTGGATCCCGAACGCCACGTCACCGACCGTGAAACGCTCATGCGCGAGCTGACCGCCCTCGCCCGCGCCCACCCGCACACGCACGACATCGACACCTTCCTGGTCCACCCCGCGTTCCCGGTCGATATCCGCCACAACGCGAAGATCAACCGGGAACAGCTCGCTATCTGGGCCGCGAGGAAGCTGCGATGAAGGCGCTCGTGACCGGCGCGGGCGGGTTCCTCGGCGGCGCGATCGTGAAGCGGCTGCTGGCGCGCGGCGACGACGTGCGCACGCTTCAGCGCGGCGAG
>JBGTFI010000579.1:0-4796 GCA_041747335.1 Phycisphaeraceae bacterium
GTCCAGGTTCTTCGCCAGCAGCGCCTCGCGCGACCGCTGGTAGGCGGCCCGCAGCTCCTTGGTCCCCTTCGGCGGGGCGGGCATCTGGATTTCGATCCGGCTGGTCCCCACCGGACGCCACACCAGGTTCTTAAGTCCATCCGGGTCCACACGCTTCTTGAGCACGTCGATCACCTGCGCGATCGTCTCCTTGGAGTCGAGCGCATCGGAGGTGTCCACCTCGTAGGTCAGCACCGTTCCCCCGGCCAGATCCAGCCCGGGCTTAAGCTTCTGCGAGGGCGGGATCAGGAAGAAAACCGTCGTCCCCAGCACGAAGGCGATCAGCGACGCCCGACGCACGTACCCCACCCAGGCCTTGACCTGCTCGCCGGTGACCATCTGCGTCGCCAGCCACACCAGGAGAAAGGCCAGCACCGCCACGCCCGTCACGATCTGCCAAACCTGATACGGTTCCATGAACGATCCCGTCGATGACTAGGTTGATTCCGCTAAAGCAAACCCGACGCGCCGGGCGTCACGACCGACTTCGGCCTCAAGACGCGATTTTCTCAAGCTTCTGGCCGCTCTCCGGCGACTCGGCCTTCTCCGGCTTCTCGATCTTCTCCTGCACCACCGCCTGCACGGCGCTTCGGTCGTACCAGATCTTCGTGTTGTTGTTCTCATCCACCTTCAGCAGCACCATCTGCTCGCGCAGCTCCATCACCGCGCCGTGTTCCCCCCCGATGGTCTTGACCCGGTCGCCCTTCTTGATGGCGCTGAGCATCCGCTCGCGGCGCTTGCGGTCCTTGCGCGAGGTGAGGATCTGCATGAGGATCATCGCCACGAACACCGCCAGGATGATGAAGAGAAAATCCCCCCCGAACGGCGAGCCGGGCCCCGGTCCCCCGCCCGGTGCCGCCGGACTTCCGGGGGTTCCGGGGGCGGTGGAGGCAGCATCGCCTCCGTTCGAGGGCGCCACCGGCGCGATGTCATCCTGGGCAAGCGTCCAAATCGATGGGAGGGTATCCCACATAGAGCACCTCTTGATTGTTGGTTGACGGGCGTCCGGGCCGAAACTTTCGCCCCCGGGCCGCCCGGCGTCAGTCCGGCGACCCGTCGGGCAACCGACGATCCGCCCCCACAGGCCACCTGCCGGTGACCAAAGACCAATTATTCTCCACGATCGCCCGTCGGATGTCCAACATCAGCCTCTCGAAGTGCCGGATGTTGTGCGCGCTGACCAGAATAGGCCCGAGCATCTCCCCGGCCAGGAACAGGTGCCGGATGTACGACCTTCCGAACTTCCCCGCGCACGCGGGGCAGTCGCAACCCGGCTCGATCACTTCCCCATCCAGCGCGTAGACCGCGTTGCGCAGGCGCAGCGTTCCGGATTGCGTGAAGGCGTTGGCATTCCTGCCGTTGCGCGTCGGCAGCACGCAGTCGAACATGTCCACCCCCGCCCGCACCGCCGTCACGATGTCCCTCTCATACCCCACCCCCATCAGATAACGGGGCCGCCCCTCCGGCAGCAGCGGGGCCGTGTGCTCCACCACGCGCCTCAGCCCCTCGTACCCCTCCCCCACGGCCACCCCCCCGATGGCGTACCCGGGAAGGTCGTGCTGAGTGACCGCCTGAGCGCACCAGGTGCGCTGCTCCAGGTCCGTCCCCCCCTGCACAATCCCGAAAAGCGCCTGCTCGCCCTTGCGCCCGTGGGCCTCGACGCACCGCTCCAGCCAGCGGATCGACCGCTCACAAGCCTCCCTCACCCGCGCCTCATACGCCCCCGACGCCACGGCGTGCCGCCTGATCGCCCCACCCGCCGTCTCCGGACTCCCATCTCCCGATTCCCTTGCGGGCGGGCAATCGTCAAACGCCATAATGATGTCCGCCCCAAGCTCGTTCTGCACGCGCATCGACCGTTCCGGAGTCAGGTGGACGAGTTGTCCATCCAGGTGGCTCTTGAAAGTGACCCCGTCGTCCGTGATCTTCGCCGAATCGGAGAGGCTGAACACCTGAAACCCGCCCGAATCGGTCAGGATCGGCCCATCCCAGCGCATCCAGCGGTGCAGCCCCCCCATGTCGGCGACCAGTTCAGAGCCAGGCCGAAGCATCAGGTGGTAAGTGTTCGCCAGGATGATCTGCGCCCCCAGTTCCGCCACCATCCCAGGCCAAAGCCCCTTGACCGTCCCCTGAGTCCCCACGGGCATGAAGGCCGGGGTGTCAAACCCCCCGTGCGGGGTCTCCACCCGCCCGACCCTCGCGGCGGAGGTCGGGTCGCGCTGATGAATCGTAAACCCAAGTGACGCCATCGCCGCAATATACGTCGGGGGGAGGGTTGGGAGTTGGGAACCCCTCTGGTCGCTTCCCTTTGGACTTTGGACCTGCCCTACCCCACCCTTCGCTGCCGTTCAGTTTCCTGGCGCAGGATCTGCTTCTCCTTTTCCGTAAGGCTTGCCAGGCCGTGGTCCTTGACCTTGATGAGGATGCGGTCGATCTCGTCCTGGGCCCGCCGCTGGACCTGTCGGGCGCGCTCCTTGCGGCGCTGCTCGCGCTGGTTGATCCACTGCCGCAACGGCCCCCCGCCGCCGCCGATCCCATCGGCGAAGTTCAACCAGCGGACGTTACGGATCAGCACGAACCCCAGCGCCGCCCCGCCCAGGTGGGCGGCCTCGCCTCCCGCGTTCGGCCCACCCGTCAGCACGGTGAACGCCCCGTACCCGATCATCAGCCACGCGAGAATCTTCAGCTTCATGGGGATCAGCAACATCAGCAACACCGTCGTGTTGGGCGCGATCCTGGCGGCGGCGATCAGAATCCCGAAGATACCCGCCGACGCCCCCACCAGCGGCACCCAACCGGCGTTGAAGAGAATGCCCGTGGCCCACAGCAGCAGGTAAACCACCACGCCGCTCACCCCGCACAGCAGATAGAACGCCAGGAACCGGCGCGAACCGAGGTAGCGCTCGATCATCGGGCCGAAAAAGAACAGCCCGATCATATTGAAGAGGATGTGCCCGGCGTCCGCGTGCAGGAACTGAAAGGTGATGAACCGCCAAAGTTGCAGGCCGAGCACCGCCGTGGTGGCCGAAAAGTGCCCCCAGTATTCCAGCGGCCCCATGTCGTGCGGACCGAGCTGGTATGCCCGCCCCGATCCCAGCAGCAGCCGGTCGAGGATGAACACCGTCACATTGATCGCGATCAGCCACCAGACCACCGACTTGCCGCCGCCGATGCCGAACCCGACGCGCCCGGTAGAGCCTGATTCTCTCGATCCGTAATAATGTCGATCCGCGTAGGCCATCAGTCGTTTCTTCCAATCTCGGCCCAGTAGTGGAGAAGGGTCGCGATCGTCTTGGCGTCGTGGATCTCCCCGCCGCGCACCATCTCGATCGCCCGGCCGAGGGTCATCACCTCGACCTCGATCCGCTCGTTGGGGTCCAGTTGCTGGCCCACGTGCGTCAACCCCGTCGCCCGAAAGGCATACATGCGCTCCGTGCAGATGCCCGGGCAGGAGTAGAAGCTCAGCAGCGGCTCGATCCGCCCGGCCTCGTAACCCGTCTCCTCGATCAGCTCCCGCCCCGCGCAAGTGTCCGGCCGCTCGCCCTCTTCCAGCGTCCCGGCGCACAGTTCCCATAGGTGTTCACCCACCGCGAAACGCTCGTTGCGGATCATCACCACCCTGCGATCGGCTTTGGGCGTGTCGTCCCCATCCAGAAGCGGCAGGACCACCACCGCGTCCGGGGTGATGATCGCGTCGCGCTGGATGGCGCGTCCATCGCGGCCGGACAGTTCGAAGCGGTCGATATCAAAGCGCGGCCCCTCGTACACGCGCCGGCGATCGGGTTGGGTTTGGGCGGTCATCGGGGCATTGTAGCTTGTGGAGATGGCTGGGGGTCGCCGCCGTGACCTTCAACCACAGCGGCTCGGAGGCCGTGCGTGATCTATCTTTCTGAAATGCGCCCACTTGCGCGCTCGCCATGTTTTTTGCGCAAATCTTGCAGAATCTTCGCGGTGTTTCGGACCCCGTCCATTATGATGCACACTCCCGAACCTCGACTCATCAAGGGGAGGGAACGGTACCAGGCCGCTGGGCGCGTCGCCCGGCGGCGTTTTATTTCTCCGGCCAACTCCTGAGTCTATAATCCACCCGCCATGCCCTCGGCCGAAAATCAGCTCCACACCCCTTCCGCTCCACCCGCCGCGCGGGTCATGCGCATCGGCTGTGTGAGCTACCTCAACGCCAAGCCGCTCATCGAAGGCCTCGAAAACGACCCCTCACTCGCCATCCGCTACGACGTGCCCAGCAGGCTGCTTGCCGACCTCGAAACCGGCGAGGTCGATGTCGCCCTGTGCCCGGTCATCGACTACTTCCGATCGGCCGTGCCGCTCACCCTCATCCCCTCCGGGGCGATCGGGTGCGACGGTGTGACCATGACCGTGCGACTCTACAGCCAGGTGGACCTCGAAGAACTTGATGCCGTCCACGCCGACACCGACAGCCACACCAGCGTCGCCCTCATGCGCGTGCTGCTGGGCAAGCTCTACGGCGTGCGGCCGCGCATCATCGACTACCACGCCCGCGAGCACGTGGCGGAGCATCGACCCGTGACGTGGCCGCAGGCCATGCTGCTGATCGGCGACAAGGTCGTGACCGATTCCCCCCCCGCCGTGCGCTACCCCCACCAGCTTGACCTGGGGCACGCGTGGAAGCGGCTGACCGGGCTGCCGTTCGTCTTCGCCATCTGGATGGCCAGGCGGGGCGAAGACCTCGGCGCGCTGCCCGCATCGCTTGCGCGAACGCGCCAGGAAAACGCCGG
>JBGTFI010000580.1:0-4542 GCA_041747335.1 Phycisphaeraceae bacterium
GCTGATGACCAGGCACAGCGTCTGGTTCAGGGAGTCGCGCAGTTCATCGAGCGCGCGGGCGATGCCTTCGGGGTCGGTGTTGTCGATGAAGTGCATCGCCATCCGGTCGGCGGCGCCCCGGCCCAGGGCGTCGGCGACGAACTGCGGCCCCAGCGCCGACCCGCCGATGCCGATCGAGAGCACGCGCGTGAAGCGCTGGGCTTTGGGGGGTTTGACGCGGCCGGCGTGAACATCCGCGGTGAACGACCGGATGCGCGCCAGCGTCGAAGTGATCTGAGCGCGAATCGCCTCGTCCGGCGCCAATTCCGGGGCGCGCAGCCAGTAGTGGCCGACCATGCGGTTCTCGTCGGGATTGGCGATGGCGCCCTGTTCCAGGGCGTCCATGTCGTCATAGGCTTTGCGCATGGCCGGGGCCATGCGGCCGAGGAACCCGTCGTCGAAGTTCATTCGGCTGATGTCGAGCGTGAGATCGAGCGATTCGACGCGGCACAGCTGCTTGCGGTATCGGTTCCGGAGGGAGTCGGCGCTCATGGGAGTGTCCTTGGAAGGGGCGGAGTGTGCGCGCCATGATATCGCGGAGCGATGGCGGCGGGGTCAGAGCCGGCGCGTTTCCCAGGCGGCGCGCCGGCTGCCGGTCTTTTCTCCCATCACCCCGGCCAACCCTCGAACACGAACTTGCCATCCCGTGAGATCACCTGGTCATCCACGGTGATCGTCCCCCCGCCTCTAAGATCGCACACCATGTCCCAGTGAAGCCCCGACTCATTGCGATTGCCCGATTCCGGATACCCCGCCCCCAGCGCCGCGTGGAACGTCCCGCCGATCTTTTCATCAAACAGCGTGTTCTTCGTGAACTGCTGAACCTGGTAGTTCGTCCCGATGGCGATCTCCCCCAGCCGCCGCGCCCCTTCGTCCTGATCGAGCATCTTCAGCAGAAAGTCCTCGTTCTTCGAGGCCTTCGCCTTCACGACCTTGCCCTTTTCGAACCAAAGCTCGATGTCATGCACCTCCCGCCCGTGATGCACCGCGGGAAACGAATACTTCACATAACCGTTCACCCCGCCGTCCGCCGCCTCAAGGTTCGGCCCGGTGAACACCTCCCCATCGGGAAAGTTCTCCCGCCCGCAGCAGTTGATCCACGTCATGCCTTCGACGGTCACGTGAAGATCCGTTCCGTTGGCGGCCTGGAAGCGAAGCCGCTTCTTCCCCTGGAGATAATCCACCACACGCTGCTGATCGGCCTCGGTCGCCCGCCACGCCCCCACCGGGTCCGGGTGATCCAGCAGCCCGGCCCCGAAGACGAACGCCTCGTATTCGCGCAGGCTCATCTCCGCGTCCTGCGCGCTCGAGAGCGTTGGAAAAAGCGTCCCGCACCATCGCAATTCTCCCTTGGCCGCGCGATCCATGAACACTTGGAACACCGGCTGACGGGCGGCCGAGTGAATCGACTGCCGCGCCGGATCGATCCGCGACAGCGCCTTGGTGTTCGTCTCCGCCCAGATCCCGATCGACACGTCGATCGTCTTCACTTCGTGCATCGCCAGCGGGCTGACGTACTGAAGCTGCGCCTGGCTTGCCTCCGCCAGCAGAAACTCCTCCATCGCCTGCGGGGAACACTTGATGTACGGATGCCCCCCCGCCACGAGCGCCCGCTCATAGACCGCCTCCATCAGCGGCAGGGCCACCGGATCCCCGCTGATGCGGACGAGATCGCCCGGCTTGACGGCGGTCGAGTACGTCACCAGAACCTGGGCCAGTCGGTCAAGTCGTGCATCACGCATAGATGGGCGTTCCGGGGGGCGTTCCGGGGGGATACCACTAAAGTCGGATGCGGCCCAAGATACCGCTTCACGAGCAAACCGGCGCGTGATTCGCCCCAAAGCTTGAGATAATTTAGTCCTGATCCGCGACAGGTCGCCGGGGTAACCCCTGGAGGAAAAAAGGGTGGGCAGCGCCGTGCTCCTGACTTGGGGGGCTGACGTCAAAAGCGCCAGCCACTGCCCACCCATTTTCGCGTCGCTTCATTCCCCGAAAAACACATGATCCCGGCGAAGGTAAGCGATACCCAATTTAACGGTTCCGATTTGTGAGAAAAATGCCTCACTGACCCTGAAAACCGCCTCAACACCAAGCCGCATCAGTCCAAGACGCCCCGCGACTCCTGGTACTGCCTCGCCGCCGAGACCAGCATGTCACGAACCCGCTTTCTGAGCTCCCTGGGCCTGCGAACGACTACCTGATCCGCGTAGCCGCAGATCCACCAGGCGATTTCCTGGATTCCGTCAACCTCGAACGTGACCCGTAGCCTGCCATCGGAAAGGAATCGATGCGACTGACTCGGATGCCACCTGACCTCGGCGACATTATGCGCTACTTTCGGCAAAAAATCAAGCTCAATCCGAAAAATCTTGCCTTCCGGTATCAAACGCCAGGATTTCCCCAGGTGGTCGTCCGCGCGGAATCCCCCCGGCCAATCAAACCGCCTGCCGGTCTCCTCCAACTCCCGGATGCGATCGAGCTTGAACGTCCGCACCTCCTCAAACGCATCGCACCACCCCAGCACGTACCACGACCGCGCGGAAAAGTGCAGCGCATAGGGATGCAGGCCGCAGTGGAGCGCCTGGTCGTCGGCGGGCGACTGGTAGACCATGCGGCAGACGCGGCCTTCATCCGCGCAGCGTGAGAGCAGCGCGTGCATCGCCGCTTCCCGTCCGTGATCGTTGGACGGGACCGGTCCGGGATCGAACGAAACTCGTTCCATCAGTTCCGCGCACGCCGCGCGCATCGGTTCGGGCACCGCCGTCGCCAGCTTGCTGATGGCGGACAGCGCCGGACCCATCAGCGGTTGGCGCGGTTGCGCCGCCGCGGCCTTGCCCATCAGCAGCAACCCCAGCGTCTCCATGACCGTGAAGCTGATGGGCGGAAGGAAAAACGACCGCGCGATCCGATACCCTCCGCCCCGTTCGAAGTAGTACGGAACGCCCGCCAGTTCCAGCATCTTCAGATCCCTGAAAAGGGTGCGCCTGCTCACGCCCAGTTCCGCCGTGAGCGCGCTCACCGAGCGGGCGCGGCCGCTCTGGAGCATCATGATCAGCCGAAGCAGCCGATGGATTCGGCCAACACCCATAACCTCGTCCCCAAACGCCTCCCCTGTCCGGCGCGAGAGTGCCAACTGCAAGGCACTCCCGTCGTGCAAATGCGACCAAACCGCCTTTAGAAGCCCGCGGGCACGTCGATCCCGCTCTGGCGCAGCAGGTTCATGAACTGATCGGTGAACACGAAGTTGTGCTCCGGAAACGCCAGGCCCGACAGGTTCCGGTCCACGTGGCTGAAGAGCAATTCGATCTCCGCCACCCGCACCGGGGGCGCATCAGGGCAGGCCCAGTCCAGCCGGTCCACGAACCCGCTGGTCGAGGCGCCTTGGGCGTCGATCCGCTCTATCATCGCTGAGAACCGAAGGGTGAATCCCGGCGGGGCCGCGGCGTGAAACACCGCCTTCCCGATCTTCGCCAGGATCACCTTCTCCGAAAAGTCCAAAGCGTGCCCCACCAGAATCCCGGCCGTCTGGGCCATCCCCTCGATGATGAGCGCGTTGGGCATCAGCGGAAGCGCCGGAAACGTCCGATCGCCCACTTTCCGCGCCGGAAAGTGATCGTGCAGCACTTCCTCCGCCAGCGAAATGTTCTTCACCGCGACGGCCTTGCGGCCTCGTTCAAGCTCAAGGATTCGGTCGATCCAGATCCATCGCATGTCAACTGCCGGCCCCACACAAGTGCGCCCCCTCCTGCGTCCGACCCCACGCCCGCCACGCCCCCGCCCGGACTCACATCGCCGCCAGTTTCGTCTTCACAAACTTCACCACCGCATCGACCGTGAAAACGCTCGAAAAGTCCTCGACCTTTCGGCCGGATTCCTCGAACTCATCCAGGTTCGCGTGCGGCATCCGCCGGCGCAGCTCCGCCATGCCCTCGTCCGTCACCCGGCCGTCCGAGACGAATCTGGAATCGGTCAGGACGTTGTCGGGAAGCATCTCCCCCTGGTCGATCTTGATGTTGAACGCCTTCTCCAGCCGGAAGGCGATGTCCAGGAAGTCGATGGACTCGGCCCCGAGGTCTTCGGTCAACTTCGCCTCGGGGACGACCTCCTCGTCGTCCACGCCCAGGGCGTCCTTAAGCACATCGCGGACCTTGGCAAAGACATCATCCTGCGTCATCGTCATGGAGAAAGACTCCTTAGGGGTCCGTATCTTGAGGCTTGGAATGCGGGTCCGCCCCGCCGCAACCGGTCAGATTAGCTTTCCGGGGGGGGCGGGGCGAGCGTGAAACGCCCCTGAACCGCGACCTGGCCATTAACCTTGCCCACGCCCGCGAGGTCGAAGGCGTTTTCGCGTCTACCTTTGAGCGTGACCTCGACCACCAGCGTCTCGCCCGGCCGAACCATGTTGCCGTACCGCACGTTGCGGACTTCTTGAAGCACCAGTAGGTCCGGCTGTGCCGGACACCGGTGCGTCTCCGCGGAGGTGTCCGGCACAGCCGGACCTAC
>JBGTFI010000581.1:0-5108 GCA_041747335.1 Phycisphaeraceae bacterium
TCGTCGAGGCGCCAGCCCCGCCGCCGCCGCTCTGTCCGTACGCCGACATCGCCGCGCCGACCTGCCGCGCCCGGCCCAGGCCCTGTGAAACCCCCGACTTGACCGTCTCAAGCGTCGCGCGATCCCGGTCATCCTGCTCGAGGATCGCCGCGAGATGTTCGCGCACCTTCTCCAGCAGGTCGCCGACCTGCCCGCGCATCGAGGGATCGAACTCGGCCGCAAGACGCTCCCACCGTTGCCGGTAGGGCGCCAGCTCGCGGTCAATCGACCCAAGCTCATCCACCAGCACCTGCCTCTGCGACAGCACGCCCAGCAGCTCGTGCGCGTCGCCGGCCTCAACGAGGCGCGACTGCTCCTTGCTGAGCGCCCGAAGGCGTTCATACCGATCGAGCTGCCTGCGCAGCAGGGCGGTCAACCGAGCGACTTCCACTTCCATCGTGAGGATCTGGGTCATCCATGACCTTTCAAGAAAACGGGCCTCCGGCCCGAACCACTAACCCGTCGGACTGCGCCCTTCCTTCAGCGATCCGCCTCCGCGCCCGAAACGGGGCCTTGCGCGAACAGGTCAAGCTCGCTTGACCATCGCAACCAGCGCTCCCAGTGCTCGCGCGCCATCGGAAGCGTCGGATCGGCGAACGCCTCGTCCGGAATCATGTTCAGCAGATCCCGCGCCCGGCGGTTGGCGGCCCGCGCCGCCTGCGTCTGCCCAAGCTCGCTGTGGATGTTCACGATCTGCACCAGCGCCACCAGCGACGCCGGATGGTTCTGCCACCGCTTGACCGCCTCATCGTACAGCGCCAGCGCTTCCTCCCGCCGGCCCAGGTCGTACGCGCAGTCCGCCCGGTAGAAGTAAGCATTACGCTGATACACCGCCTCCACCGCCGTCAGTGACTCGGGCGACCGCCGCTTGATCGACTCCACTACCTCGCCGAACAGTCGAAGCGCCTCCTCCAGGCGGCGGGTGCGATCGTCCTCCAGCGCCTGCTTCTGCGCCGGCGAAAGCGGCCCCGCCAGATCCTGCTCGATCCCCGCGATCGACTGGCGATACGAATCCGCCAACTGGAACTTCAGCGTCGCGCCAAGCTCCGGGTCGCTTCCGAACAGCGCTGTCGCCACCTCCAGGTGCTCCACCGCCGGCCCGTACTCCCGCAGCCGGTGATGCAGCGTCCCGAGCTCGATCAGCGCGTGGCGGTACTCGGTGCTCTCGGGCGTGAGCGTCGGGTGGTGGACCACCACGCTCTCGAGCACCCGTTTGGCGGCGTCATATTCCTTGAGCGCAATGTGGCACCGCGCCAGCGGCACCAGGCTCGCATAGGCCTGCGGGCTGCGCGGATGGTTCTCAATCAGCGTCGAGAACTGCTCCATGGCGGTCAGGTACTGCCCGTCCGCCTGATACGCCAGGCCCAGCCGTTGGATCGCGTCCAACCGCAGCGAGTCGTCCTCGCGCGTATGCACATACAGCGTGTACATCTCGATCGCCGCAGGCCAGCGCTGCGCCTGGTCGTACGACACCGCCGCCTTCCACAGGCTCTGGCCTGAAATCGCGCTGTCCACCACCGTCATCGCCGCGCCGTGCCGCCGGTAATACTCCGCAGCCAACTCGTAGTGGACCGCCGCGTCCACATAAAGCCGCTCCCGCGCGTCCGACGCCCGCGAGTCAATGGCCCCTCCCTCGCGGATGGGGATCACTTCCCGCGAGGCGTCGCTCTTGCGCTGCTCGGCGATGCGCTCGTGCGTCGCCGCGAACATCTCCAGCACCTCCGCGGGCAGTTCCCGCCCGTAGAGCGGCCTGAGAACGCTCAGGTAATTAAGCGCCTGGTCGTACTCGCCCCTCCCGTGGAACTGATCCTCATAATGCGCCTTGACCATCTCCTCGATCTGGCGCCGCCTGGCCGCGTGATACGCGGGCTTCTCCATCACCCGCGCCACCGCCTCCTGGAAGTGCCGCACCGCCTCCCCGTGCGCCTCCAGCCGCGCCTCGCTGTGCGCCCTGCCGATCAGCGCGTCGATCAGGGTGTCCGGCGAAGGCTGCCGGCGCATCGCCTCGCTGAACTGCTCGAGCGCCGTCGTGTAGTCGCCCGTCTCATCGAGATCCAACTGACCAAGCCCCGTCAGAATCTCCGCCGCCAGCGGGTGCCCCTCGGACACTTTGCGCATCGCCTGCTCGTAAAACTCCCGCGCCAGCGCGAATCGCCCCTCGCGCTGGTACGCCTGCGCGAGCAGCGCCTCGAGCGCCGCCAGATCGTTATCCCGCCCCTGCGCCCGGAACTGAATCAGTTCCTTAACCAGATATTCCGAAGCCCGCGACGCCTCATCCGACGCCAGCATCAGGGATGCACGCGTCCGCACTGCCCAGATCATCTGCTCCCGCCGGCGCGCGGCGTCCGTCTCTCCTCGAAGATCCTCGAAAAACCGCTCGAGCATCGCCCCCACGCCCGTCCGCTCCCCGGGGGGCAGCGTCAACCGCCTCTCGATGATCTGCCGGATCACCCCGTAACGGTCAGCCGCCGCGTGATCCTTGAACTCCGCCCGGATGCGCTCGACCACCTCCATCGCCCGGTCGTCGGCCCCCAGCGTCACGTGGCTCTCAGCCATGCGGCGAAGCCGGTCCGGACCGAGCTTCGCCCCGTAGTCCCGCTCGGCGGCGCGGTACAGATCGATCACGGCCTCAAGCTCCCGCGGTAGCTCCTTCCCACGCTCACGGGCGCGCAGGAACACCAGATCCCCCTGAAGCAGCAACACCCGCGCGCGATCCTCCACCGCCGCACGGTCAATGTGCGGCGCAAGCCCGTTGAGAAGTTCCTCGGCTTTCTCGAAGTTCCGGGCTTCCAGGTAGGCACTTGCGTCGTTGAGCGATCCGGGAAAGTTCTTCTCCGGACCATCCGGCTGGGAGAGGTACACCCCCAGTCCGAACAGCATCATCCCCGCGACCAACGCCGGCACGTGCCAAGCGCTCGCCCAGCGGGAGGCCAAACCCGTGTTGTCCGTCATTTCAGACATCGCCAGACGACCCGATGAACCTCGATCCAACCAGAGCGCAAGCCCCCCCACCCGCGCCAGAGCCGCCTGGTGCCTATCGACCAGATTCCCATAACTACCTTAATGAAAGCAATCTGGGATGAAGATGGAGATGGGGGGACGGGTTAGGGATCAGGGCTTAGAGACTCAAGACCCAAGACCCCAGACTCCAGACTCAAGACTCTCCCTTTGCCTGCTTGATCGCCCGCCTCCGGGCAGCGAACCGCTTGATCAGCTCGTCGGCGATCACCCCCGCCAGAATCACCGCCCCGATGATCGCGAACTCCAGGGTCGTCGATATCTTCAGAAGCGTAATCATGTTATAGAGGACGCGCATCACCGCCGAACCGATCACCACCCCCAGGATTGACCCTTCCCCGCCCCTCAGCGAGCAACCGCCCAGCACCGCCGCCGCGATCGCATACAGCTCGAAAAAGTTCCCGTGACTCGACGGCGCCACCGAATTGGCATCGAGCGCGAACAGGATTCCGCTCAGCCCGGCCGTGCCCGAGCAGATCACGTACGCCAGGATCGTCACCCGGTCGGTGCGGATCCCGCTGTAGCGGGCCGCCCGTTCGTTGCGGCCGAGCGCCAGCATGTATCTGCCCCAGATCGTCTTATTCAGGAACACCGCCGCCACCACCGCCACGCCCACCAGGATCAGCGCCGGGTAGGGAATCCCCCAATCCCCCACCGAAATTTTCCCCGTCGCCAGAGGCCGAAGCGTCTGGTCGAACTCGTTGCCGAACCCCATCGTCTGGTCCCCCACCAGCCACCGAGCGATCCCGCGATAGAACAGCAGCCCGCAAAGCGTCACCACGAACGACTGCAACCCCAGCTTCGTCACCAGCAGTCCATGCCCCAGCCCGATCAGAAGCGAAATCCCCAGCACCGTCCCCACCGCCAGCGGGATTGGCATCTTCTGACGGCGCTCAAGCGGCGTCGCCAGCCACGTCGCGTCCACCTCCCCCACATCCCGCGACAGCGCCACCACCGTCCTGCCCCCCTCCACCTTCGCCGAGATCACCGGGCTTTGCTTCAGACCGCGCTCCGGATGAACAAGGGTCAGTTGATCGCGCGGGCCGAGTCGGCCGTGCTCCCCCTCGATCGTCACGCGCGAGACGATCCCGTCATCCCCCGCCGGCGCCAGGTTGAAGGCGACCACCCCGTACGCCGGCGCCACGTACCCCGTACGGTCATCGGCCGAGAAAGCGCGATCGACCACCACCCGCATCGCCTGGACCTCTCCCCCATCCTCGAGCGTGAACACCGTCGGCTGCGCTTCCTCGACCCGCGCCAATGCGCCCTGTGCCCGCCTTCCACCGTAGTAGCGTACCGCCGCACCCGGCTCAAACTTCGCGTCGCCGTCGATGAGCACCGTTCGTTCCTGCGCCCGCACCTCGTACACCGCGTGCTGCTCGAACGGCTCGTACCTCACCTCCAGGAACATTCCCAGCAGTACGCCCGTCAGCGCGATCAGCGACCCGATCGACAGGTCGATCCCGCCCGTGATGATCACGAACGCCACGCCGATGCTGATGATCCCGAACAGCGCCGTGCGGCGCAGCAGGTTCTCGACGTTGAACGGCTGAAGGAATGTCTCAGGGGTGATCGCGATCATCACCGCGCACAAGACCAGCAGCAGCACGAAGATTCCGACCACCTTGACGTTCATGTTCCGAAGCTCCGATTCGCGCTCACGCCGCCTGTTCCCTGCCCGTGGCAAGCTGCATCACCGCCTCTTCGCTGAGCTGCTCATGGGGCAGCTCCCCCGTGATTCGCCCCTCGTGCATCACCAGCACGCGGTCGGACATGCCAAGGATCTCCTCCATCTCGCTGCTGACGAACAGGATCGCCACGCCGCGTTCGGCCAGCCGCTCCATCAGATTGTAGATTTCCTCCTTCGCGCCGACATCGATCCCGCGCGTGGGTTCATCCAGCAGCAGAATCCGCGGCTCGAGCGCCAGCCACTTGCCCAGCACCACCTTCTGCTGATTGCCCCCCGAAAGATACTGTACAAGCTGCTTCTGCCCCGGCGTGCGGATGCGCAGGCGCTCGATCATCTCCGCCGCGAGCGTACGCTCGCGCCC
>JBGTFI010000582.1:0-7421 GCA_041747335.1 Phycisphaeraceae bacterium
CCGCGCCACCGCGCGAGCAGCCGCTGGAGTCAACGATCATCCTTCACGATGACGCACAGGCGCCTTTCGAGGGCGAGGCCGTGGAAGGCAACCGCACCCGCATCGTGGGCGTGGCGAAGTTCGAGGGCAGGCCCATGCGCATGAGGCCGGTCCGCATGGATACCGACCCGGTCTGCGTCCGCTATCACAACGGTCGGCCGCAGCCGGATCCGTCCTTCATGTTGACGCCCGAGAACGAGCTGCGCAACGTCTTTGTGTACGTGAAGTCCGGGCCGGGCGTGGACGGCAAGAAGTTCGCGCCCCCCGCCGAGCCGGCGGTGCTCGACCAGCACGGGTGCGAATACATCCCCCACGTGCTGGGCGTGCAGGCGGGGCAGACGCTGGCGATCCTCAACAGCGACAACACGCTGCACAACGTCCACATGACCAGCAGCCGAAACGGCGGGTTCAACCGCGGGATGCCCGTCATCGGGATGCGGATCGATCATCCGTTCAACAATCCGGAGATGGGCGTTCACTTCAAGTGCGATGTGCATGCCTGGATGGGCGCGTGGCTGTACGTGATGGAGCACCCGTTCTTCGCGGTCAGCGACGTGCAGGGGCGCTTCGAGATCCGGGGCTTGCCTCCGGGCGAGCACACGCTGGTCGCGGTCCACGAGATGGACCGCATCCCTCCGGTGGAGTTCAAGGTGACGGTCCAGGCCGACGCCTCGGTGCGCTCGGATGTTTCCCTGACGACGCGGTAGGGGGGTCGGGGGCCGCGTCTTGAGTCATGGTCCGCTGGAGCGGCGCCGAGCCTTTGCCCCAGCCACCCGACTTCACGCCCACTGGCCCGTTGGAAAAACGACGCTAGAATACTGCCCCCACGCCCCCCGGCCACACCAGAAACCCCGGCTGAACGGGCGAACAAAAGCCGGAAATCGATTTGATCAGGACGCGCAGCTTCGCTGCACACCGAAAGGAGCTTTCCATATGACCCGTCTCCCCTTCAAGCATCGCCTCTGGGCAATCGCCTCCGCCGCGGTCTTCGCCGCGACTCCCCTGGCGCCGGCCGCGGACAAACCGCTGAACGTCGGCGGCGTCGATCAGCCCGGAGGGACGATCAAGGGCGTCGTCAAGTTCAACGGCGAGCAGCGCGCCCGCAGGCCGATCGTCATGAGCGCCGACCCCTTCTGCGCCAGGGCGCACGCAGACAAGCCGGCCCTGACCGAGAACTATGTGTTCGGCGACGACAACACCCTGCAGAATGTCTTCGTCCAGGTCTCCAAGGGCCTCGAAGGCAAGGAGTTCTCCAAGCCCGATGCGGCGCACGTGATCGACCAGCACGATTGCGTCTACATCCCCCACGTCAGCGGGGTGGTGGTCGGGCAGACGGTCGAGATCCTCAACAGCGACAACACGCTGCACAACGTCAAGGCCAACCCGCAGAAGAACCCGGGATTCAACCAGGGCATGCCGGTCAAGGGGATGAAGCTGGACAAGGTGTTCAATCAGCCGGAAGTCATCACCCTCCAGTGCGATGTCCACGCCTGGATGAACGCCCACGTTCACGTGGTGGAGCACCCGTTCTTCGCCGTGACCCAGCAGGACGGAAGCTTCGAGATCAAGGGGTTGCCCGCCGGTGAGTACGAGATCAGCTTCTGGCATGAGCTTCGGGCCTTCGCCCCGGACACCCCGACCGTGAAGGTCGCCGTGGGAGAGGGCGAGACCAAGGAAGTGACCGTCACCTACGCCCCCCGGGCGAGGAATTAGCAGGGTGTAGCGTGTAGGGTGCAATTCAGGGGAGGGGCATCACAGGGACTTGGCTTCATGAACAGGGATTGGATCGATCGACAAGTTGGCGGCGCATCCGCCCGGACGCGCCGCCCGCTGGTTCTTCTCGCGTCCTGCGCGCTCGCACTGGGGTGCGCAAGCGTCGCGCAGGCGCAGCAGAGCGGAACCATCGGTGAACGCACGGTCTGGCTGCCGGAGAACGTCTCGACGTTCGGCGGTTCGATCGATGCGCTGTTTTATTTCATCCTCTACCTGACGGGGATCGTCGGGCTGGCGGTATTCGTGGTGATGGGTGTGTTCCTGTGGCAGTACCGCTACAAGCCCGGCCGCGCCGCCACGTTCATCCACGGCAACAACAAGCTTGAGACGGTCTGGACGCTGGTCCCGACGGTGATCCTCGCGCTGATCGCGGTGTTCAGTCAGACGACGTGGTCGCAGGTCAAGTCGCCGTTCACACCCCCGACGCCGCAGGAGATTCTTTCCGGGCAGAAGGTCGAGATCGCCGTGGTCGCCAAGCAGTTCGAGTGGTACTTCCACTACCCCGGCGCCGACGGGGTGCTGGGCCAGCGCAAGCGCGAGCTGATCCGGACCACCGGCGCCCCGGCCGAGCAGATCGGGCTGGACACCACGGGCGCGGGCGCGGACGATTTCGTGGTCCAGCAGATGGTCATTCCCGTCGATCGCCCGGTCTACATTCACCTGACCAGCCGGGACGTGATCCACAGCTTTTTCCTGCCCAACTTCCGCGTGAAGCAGGACGCCGTTCCGGGTCTGGTCACCAGGGTCTGGCTGCAATCGACGAAGCTCAGCCGGGACGTCATCGGGACCGATCCGAGCTTCCCGCTGACGGTCTTCGCCGAGGAGAGCGGCGAAATGCACACCATCACCGACTCGATGCCCTTCGACATCGTGTGCGCCGAGTTGTGCGGGCAGGGGCACTTCAAGATGCGCGGGATGATGTTCGTCGTCACCCAGCAGGAATACGAGCGGTTCGTGGAACTGAACAACCAGAACGCGGCCGCGGCATCGAGCTACGGAGAGGACGACGGATACTGATCGTTTGATCGATCGCCGCGCCGTCGCCCGGGGGATCGGCACGCAAGCCGGGGGCAGCCCGCATCGTTACGACACGCCGCCGCCCGGTGAACAACCGCGGGGCCGACGGCCTTGGAGTCCCAATCACCGCCATGAGCACCCATCACGACGATCATTCCGATCACGGCCACCACGGCCCGAGCAACTTCTTCACGAAGTACATCTTCTCGACGGATCACAAGATCATCGGGATGCAGTTTCTTTTCACGAGCCTCCTGTTCGTGATCCTCGGAGGGCTGTTCGCCCTGGGCGTGCGTTATCAACTCGCCTGGCCGAACCAGGACACCCCGTACGCTTCGCTGCTCCCCGGCGCGAACACGGCCACGGGCGCCGTCGAAGGGCCTAAGTGGACCAGCCCCGCCCCCGAGCCCAACCTGGCCCTGTGGAAGCCCGGGCATGAGATCACGCTCAGCCAGGACGTGAGCGTCGACGGGAAGTCGATCCCCGCCGGGACGCGCGCGACGTTTCTTGACTTTGAGGGCGGGCTGGCGGTGACCATCCCCGTTGATGTCCGCGTCAGCGAGGGCGGCGCGCCGTACTTCGTCACCCAGCCGATCGCCGGTTACGTCGATCTTTCCCGTGTCATGGGAGCGTACAACTACAAGGACCAGGCCGCCCAGGCGGTCGTCGGGACCGTCGTCACCGTCAAGGGGGAAGGTGAGACCCCGGATCGCCGGATCACCATCGCCGGTCAGCGCATCCGCAAGGTGGGCGCCGCCGGTCCGATCGTCGATGAAAGCTCGATCGTGCTGCTGCCTGTGAGGCCCGAAGCCTCCAAGGCCAGGCTGCGCGTCCCGTCGCAGAAGGTCATGGTCGGAACGGGGGACAATGCTCAGGAGGTCGAAGTCGCGTCGGTGACCCTTGAGGGCGACGCGGCCGTCGACGCCCTGGCGGTCGGGTACGAGAAGCAGGCCCTGACCACCGATGCCTACCTCCAGCTCTTCACCATGCACGCCTCGATCATGATCTTCTTCGTGATCATCCCGATGCTGGTGGGCGCGTTCGGGAACTTCCTGATCCCGCTGATGATCGGCGCCAAGGACATGGCGTTCCCCAAGCTCAACATGCTCTCGTTCTGGATCTCGCTTCCGGCGGGCATCGTCATGCTCATCAGCTTCTGGGTGATGAAGGGACCGGCCGGAGGCGGGTGGACGATGTACCCCACGCTCTCCACGCCCGGATTCGTCGCGCCGGAACTGGGCACGACGCTCTGGATCATCTCCGTCGGACTGGTGGGCTTCTCCTCGGTCGTCGGGGCGCTCAACTACATCACCACCACCATCAACATGCGCGCTCCGGGCATGACCATGTTCCGCATGCCGCTGACGGTGTGGTCGATCTTCATCACTTCGCTGCTGGCGCTCTTCGCCACGCCGGTATTGACCGCGGCGATGATGCTGTTGCTGGCCGACCGCGAGCTTGGGACTTTCTTTTTCAAGCCAGAAGGCGGTGGCCAGGTAGTGCTTTTTCAGCACCTGTTCTGGTTCTACTCCCACCCGGCGGTCTATATCATGATCCTTCCGGCCATGGGCGTCACCAGCGACGTCCTGTCGGTCTTCTCCCGCAAGCCGATCTTCGGGTACAAGCCGATGGTCTTCGCGATGGCGGCGATCACCGGGCTGGGGTTCATCGTCTGGGGGCACCACATGTTCCAGTCGGGCATGAATCCCCTTCTGGGCACCACCTTCATGGCCTCGACGATCATGATCGCGGTTCCCTCGGCCATCAAGACCTTCAACTGGCTGGGCACCATCTGGGGCGGCAATGTCCGTTTCACCCCGGCCATGCTCAACGCGCTGGCGTTCGTGAGCATGTTCGTCATCGGCGGCCTCTCGGGCATCTTCATGGCCTCAGCCCCGGTGGACATCCAGATCCACGACACTTACTTCATCGTCGCCCACATTCACTACGTCCTCTTCGGGGGGTCCATGTTCGGCATCTTCGCGGGCGTCTACCACTGGTACCCCAAGATGTTCGGGACGCAGATGAACCAGAAGTGGGGGGTGATCCACTTCTGGATGACCTTCATCGCCTTCAACGGGACGTTCTTCCTCATGCACGTGCTGGGCGTCGGCGGGCACCCGCGCCGCTACGCATCGATCATGGAATACCCCACCCTGGAGCACCTTCAGCCGCTCAACGTCGTCATGACGCTCTTCGCGATCATGCTTGGCGCCGCGCAGATTCCGTTCTTCTACAACTTCTTCGTCTCCCTGCCGCGCGCTCTGGGCCGGGCCATGGTGGCGTTCTTCACACTGGCGCTCACCGGTCCGATCGTCATCGGGCTGAACTTCTGGGGCGCTTCGCAGGCCTACCAGCGGCGATCGCTGCTGGGCTGGATCATCGGCGACGGATACACCGCCAAGCTCAACGCCCTGGCGACGCAGGGGCTTGATGAGGCCGCGCTCGCCGCGGCGACCTCCAGCGCCTTCTGGGGTTCGGTCTTCGGGTCGCTCTTCCTGGGGCTGGTCTACGCGGGGCTGGTCTTCGCCGTCGTCTTCGCCGTCTGGGAGTTCGGGAGGCGACTGAACATGCCCGCCCTCCTGCAGCGCGCTCTCTACGTCGTCTTCCTCCCGCTCTTCCTGGCCCCGATGCTGCTGAAGCAGGATCTCTACCTCTGGCTTGGTTCCCCCGGACTGGTTGATGCCCGGTGGTTGTTCATGATCCTCTCGGCCCTGCCGGGACTCATCTACCTCCTGGCCGCCAAGCCCAGGGACGAGTTCGGCTTCTACCCTGGCACAAACCCATGGAACGCCAACTCGCTCGAGTGGGCCACCAGCTCCCCGCCGCCGCACCTGAACTTCGACGAGATTCCCACCGTCTACCGCGGGCCTTACGAGTACAGCTCCCCCGTGGTCGAAGAGGACTACCTGCCCCAGCCCAAACGCCTGCCCGCGGGTGTGGTCGAACCGGCGGCGCACTGAGCGGCGCACGGGTCTGGAGTCTGGGGTCTCGGGTCCAGAGTTTTGGGTCTTGAGTTGGGTTCTAAGTGAGTCGTGATTCTCGATGGCGGACGTTGCGGATCATCCTGCCCCCTGGTGCCCCC
Organism: Phycisphaeraceae bacterium; assembly: GCA_041747335.1. GTDB lineage: Bacteria > Planctomycetota > Phycisphaerae > Phycisphaerales > Phycisphaeraceae > JBGTFI01. The sequence continues at coordinate 5,915 of JBGTFI010000582.1, forward strand.
GCTGCGGCTACGACCTCACGGGGCTGGGCGATCGCGCCTGCGCCGAGTGCGGCCTCGAAGCCCCGGCGCGCCCCGGCCGGGCGGTCGAGCTTTACTATCGTCCCTGGCTGCACCGCTTCGCCATCGTCTTTGTCGCGCTGACCTTCTGCCTGATCATGCTCGGTGGAACGGTCACCAGCAAGGGCGTGGGGATGTCTGTGCCCGACTGGCCGACGACGTACGGGCAGAACATGTTCCTCTTCCCGCCCTCGCAGTGGGTCGCGGGCGTCTTCTGGGAGCACACGCACCGTTTGCTGGGGGCTGTGGTGGGCATGGTCGCCATCGGCATGGCGGTCAGCCTGTGGATCACCCAGCGCGATCGTCCCTGGCTTCGCAAGCTGGGCGTTTTCACGCTCTTCATCGTCATCGTGCAGGGTGTGATGGGCGGGCTTCGGGTGACGGAGATGTCGGTGACGCTGGGCGCGCTGCACGGGATCACCGCGCAGATGTTCCTCTGCCTCACCGTCCTGATCGCCGCGGCCACAGGAAAGATGTGGCTTTCGCGCATCGGCGCGGTGTCCCCTCAGTGGCGGGAGGGTGTCACGGGCGCCAAACGGTTGGCCGTCGTCTTTCTGGGCGTGCTGTTGATGCAGCTTGTCCTGGGCGCGACGATGCGACACACCGGCGCGGGTCTGGCCATCCCCGATTTTCCCAGCAGCTTCGGGCGACTGGTCCCGCCGATGACCCGCGACGGGGTCGAGCAGGCCGCGGACGACTACATCGCCCTGCACGGTTACGACATCGCCTTTGCGCAGCAGATGAACGGCGGGGTCGTCACCGCCGCGCAGGTCGCGCATCACTACTCCCACCGCGTCTGGGCCGTCGTTGTGGTTCTCGTCGCCCTGTGGTATCTCACCGTCCTGGCGAAGCACCATCAGCCACTGGGTCCACTGCGCGTTCCGATGGCGGGGATTGTGCTTCTGCTGATCGTGCAGGTGATGCTGGGGGCGTCGATCATCTGGACCGGCCGCCACCCCGAAGTCGCCACCGCCCACCAGGCGACGGGCGCGGCCATCCTCGCCACTGCCTTCCTGCTCACCATCCACACATGGCTGGTCCCGCCCGCAGCCCATAGGTCAGGCCTCGGCCTGACATTCGAGCGGCCAACGAACGAAGATGTCAGGCCAAGGCCTTACCTACTCGCGGCCGGCTCCCGAAATGCCCGGCGGATCAAGGAGGTGACCGCATGACCCAGGTCACCACGCGACCGACATCCCCGACCGTGCTGCTCCCATCCTGTGAAACCGCGCCCGCGACGCTCCTGAGCGACCTCGCGCAGCTCACTAAACCGCGCATCGCCGCGATGGTGGCGCTGACGGTCTGGCTCGGTTACGCGGTGATCCCCGGCGTTTCGACCTGGCTGGCCCCTGTGGGCGCGATGCTCGGCGCGGCCCTGGCCGCGATGGGCGCCGCGGCCCTCAACCAGACCTTCGAGCGCGACACCGACGCCCTCATGGAGCGCACCCGA
>JBGTFI010000583.1:0-2688 GCA_041747335.1 Phycisphaeraceae bacterium
CTGGTCTTCGGTCTCACGCGAGACACGTCCTCGGTGGAGGAGGTGCGCGCCCTGCACGCGCGCGGCGATCTCGCCGTGCTGGGCGAGGTCATCATCCAGTACGAAGGCATCGCGCCCGACGATCCCCGCATGGCCCCCTACTGGGCGCTCGCCGAGGAGCGGGACATCCCCGTGGGCATTCACATCGGCACCGGTCCGCCGGGCGTCATCTACATGGGCGCCTCCGGCTACCGTGCGCGCCTGCACAACGCGATGACGATGGAGGAGGTGCTCGCGACGCATCCGCGGCTGCGCGTGTACCTGATGCACGCAGGCTTCCCGCTGCTCGACGATCTGCTGGCTGTGCTCTACGCGCACCCGCAGGTGCACGTCGACGTCGGGGTCATCGTCTACACCCAGCCGCGCGCGGTGTTCTACCGCTTCCTGCAAGGCATCATCGACGCGGGGTTCCTGCATCGCGTGATGTTCGGATCCGATCAGATGGTGTGGCCCGGCGTCATCGAGCGTGCCATCGCGGTCATCGAAGAGGCGCCGTTCCTGAGCGCGGCTCAGAAACGCGACATTTTCTACAACAACGCCGCACGGTTCCTGCGCCTGAGCGATGAAGACATCGCACGGCACCAGCGAGGGCAGTAGCGCGCACAGCGGAGCGCTAGAGCAGTTTCGACAAGCGTGTAGTACGGAGCAGACGGACTTTAGTCCGTCTGATGCCCGACGGGCTGAAGCCCGTCGGCTCCGAAAGCCGCTACACCGACGCGAAAAACGGTCTAGCGCGCGCGGATGATTTCGAGCGGCTCGATCGGCGCGGGGGTGAAGCAGACGATGAAGATCGCCGCGGCCACGAGGGCCAGCACCACCCGCGTCCGATCGACCGGCGTCACATCGTCCAGCGTCGGGGGGTGATGAGGGCCGAAGGCGATCAACATCCCGATCATCAGCAGCGTCCAGACCACCCAGCTCAGCGAAAAGAACGTCAGACCGATGGCGATCGCGATCATGCCCATCGTGATGAGGCTCGACCGCCGCCCGAGCACCGCATAGGCGATGTGGCCGCCATCGAGCTGCCCGACGGGGAACAGGTTGAGCGCGGTGGCGAGCAACCCGAACCACGCGGCAAACGCCATCGGGTGCAGGTTCAGCGAGTGGCCTTCCGCAATCGGCCCCCACACCAGCCACGCCGCCGCCTGGAACAGCAGCGGCTCACCGAGCTCGAACCCGACGAACTCCTCGGGCAGCGCAATCACGCGCGACAGGGCCACACCGACGAACATCGCGGGCAGCGCCACGACGAAACCGGCCAGCGGCCCCGCAATCCCGATGTCGAAGAGCGCCTGCTTGGTCGGGATGCGCTGCCGGATGCGGATGAACGCGCCGAGCGTGCCCGTCAGCACCGGTGCCGGCAGGAAGTAGGGGAGCGAGGCGCTGACGCGGTAGTAGCGGCACGCCAGGTAATGCCCCATCTCGTGGCAGCCGAGGATCGCCAGGATCGTCGCGCTGTACCAGAGGCCCCCGAGCCAGAACTGACTGCCAGTCAGTTGCGGATTGCTGGCGCCGAAGTCGAACAGGAACCCGGCGTAATGGATACCGCCGAAGTAGGTCGTGGTGATGATGGTGAGCGCCAGCAGGACCGCGTGGCGGACCCAGCGCTCGCGGGGTGCCGGGGCTGGGCGCCAGCCGTCGTCTGGGGAAGAGTCCTTGGGGTCGTTCGACACACGCGTTCCAGCCCGGAAGCAAATCCGCCGAGGCGCTTACCCGATATTCTGCAGCTCTTTGCCGGGCTTGAAGCGGATGGTCCGGCCCGGCGGGATGCGCACTTCCTTGCCGGTCCGCGGGTTACGTCCGATCCCTCGCTTTCGGGGTTTCACCTGAAAGACGCCAAACCCCCGAAGCTCAATACGTTCGCCGCGCTGCATCGAATGCCGCATGGCTTCGAAGACCGCGTCCACGGCCAGCTCGGCCTTGACCTTGGTGATCTCCGCCACCCGCGAAACCTCGTTGACGATGTCGACCTTGATCATGGGCTCCGCGAACTCCTCAGAAGCGTCTAAATAGAATAAAGATAAAGACTTACGATTGTCAATCCGAGACCCGTGACGCCGCGGGCACGCCACTGCACAGCCGTGCACGGCGCGGCAGGAAGTATGGAGGGGCGCTACACTAGCACACACCCCGTGACGAGCTCGCGCCTCCCCTCCGTCGTTCTGGTCGGACGCCCCAATGTGGGTAAGTCCACGTTATTCAATCGGATGACCGGTACGCGCCGCTCGATCGTCGCGCCCGTCGCCGGCACCACCCGCGACGTCATCACCCACGCCGTCGTGTCCGACGAGGTGGGATTCCAGCTGACGGATACCGGCGGGATGTTCGGCACCAGCCAGGACCCGCTCCACGAGCTGGTCGTCGCCCGCGGCCGCCGGGCGCTGGCCGACGCCGAACTGCTGATCTTCGTCACCGACGGCCGGGAAGGGCTGGTGGCAGGCGACCAGGACATCGCCCGGGCGGTTCGCGAGGCGGGCGTCCCCGCGATTCTCGTCATCAACAAGGTGGACGACCGGCGGGCCGAGTCCGGCGTCCTCGAGCTCTATCGCCTCGGGTTCGACCCGATCTTCGAGGTGAGCGCCGAGCACGGACGCGGCATCGGCGAGCTCGTCGAGGAGATCGTCCGGCGGCTCCCCCGCGTCGTCCGCA
>JBGTFI010000584.1:0-5875 GCA_041747335.1 Phycisphaeraceae bacterium
GCCTTGCCGTACGCCACCAGGTCCGGCCGAACCCCGTAATAGGCCTGCGCCCCACCGTACGCCAGTCGGAATCCCGTCACCACCTCGTCAAAGATCAAGGGCACATCATGCTCCCGCGTCACCTCGCGTAAACCGTCAAGGAAACCCTCTTCCGGGGGCAGGCAGCGATGCAAAGGCTCCACGATCACCCCCGCCAGGTCCGACGAGTTTGCCTCGATGATCTTCCGCGTCGTCTCCAGGTCGTTGAAAGGCGCTACCAGCACCGTTTCCGGGATCGCCGGGTCCAGCCCCGCGCTGCTCGGGTCGGCCTGGGGGAAGTCCAGCAGCCGCGCCGGAAACAGGCTCGTCACCCCCACATCGATCGCCCCGTGATACGCCCCCTCGAACTTCAGAATCTTCTTCCTCCCCGTGAACGCCCGCGCCAGCCGAAGGCAATACATCGTCGCCTCCGTCCCCGAAGCGCAGAACCGCACCTGCTCACACGCCGGACTCAGCCGCGCAAGCTCCTCTGCCAGTTCCAGCATCCGCTCATTGATGCACGCGAAGTTCGCCCCCAGCGCCGCCTGCTCCGCCGCCGCCCGCGTCACCGCCGGATGGGCATGACCTACCAGCGCCGACCCCCAACCCATCGAAAAATCAAGAAACTCCTTGCCCCCGGTGTCCCACAGCCGACACCCCTCCCCCCGCGCCACCACCGTCGTCAGCTCCGCCGGCAGATCAAACTCCCCGTTCGATCCCCCCGGAAACAGCCGCCTGGCCTGCGACACGCTCGCGCTGTCCACCGTCATTGTCATGACACCTTCCTCTCGAAATGGTCCAGGCTCGGGTGGCTGTGGCAAAGCGAAGCGTGCCACAGCGCGACGCCGCGTTCCACACCATCATACAATACCGCCAGACACCATCAGCCCCACGGACCCCCGTCATGCAACACCTCAAGCACACCCTCCTTCGCCTCCTCCATGCGGCCTGCCTGTGCCTGACAGTCTCATCCGCCCTCGCCCAGCAGGCCCCCACCGCGCCCACCACCGATGAACCCAGCGTCGCCCCCGGCATCAACGAGCGCTACAAGACATTCGAAGACCCCGTCGAAACATGGATCCAGCGCTTCGAAGGCGAAAGCCGCGAAGTCTTCACCCACCGCGAAAAAATCCTCCAGGCCGTCAACCTTCAACCCGGCCAGGCCGTGGCCGACATCGGCGCGGGCACCGGCCTGTTCACGCTCCTCTTCGCCCAGACCGTCGGCCGCGATGGAAAAGTCTACGCCGTCGACATCGTCCCCGACTTCCTCAAACTCATCGACGAGCGCGCCGCCCAGGCCCAGCTCCCCCAGATCAAGACCGTCCTCTGCAAGGAAGACTCCGTCGAGCTGCTCGAGAACTCGATCGACCTCGCCTTCATCTGCGACACCTACCACCACTTCGAATACCCCAAGAGCACCCTGGCATCGATTCACAAGGCCCTTCGCCCCGGCGGGCGCATGATCGTCATCGACTTCAAGCGCATCGAGGGCGAAAGCTCCGAGTGGGTTCTCTCCCACGTCCGCGCAGGCGAGGAAACCTTCACCCGCGAAATCATCGAAGCCGGCTTCGAACCCCTCGACACCCCTCCGGCCGACTTCCTACAGGAAAACTACCTCATCCAGTTCCGAAAGCCGGAGGAAGCAGGGCGGTGAATCGCAGGCCGGGCACTTTGCCCGGCTTATCCCGCTGCCTCCACCGCCCCACCCCGGGGGGGTACGTGCGGAAGCGCTCGTGGTACAGGCCGGTCTCGGCGTCGGGGAGGTAGCCGGCGCCGAGGCTGTCGCTCGCGTAGGCCGACGCCTGCGTCGCCTTGCTCGTGAAGTCGGCGCTCAGGAAATGCACCCGGCCGTAGGCGTCGTACTCGTACCGCTCGACCACGCCCCCGGAAGTGTCGAGCAGGGCGGTGACGTTCATGTTCGCGTCATTGACGAAGTAGTGCGTCGCGATGTCCTGGCCGTCGGTGTCGCTGTCGTAGTAGCGCACGGCCGGGGCGTCGATGTAGCGGCCGCCGGCGATGCCCAAAAACGTCAAATCCGTCCCGGCGGGCGGGCTGTCCCAGGCGTACTGCTTCCAGGGGAATCGGGAACCGAAACCCGTGGCGAGCACGGGCGCCTCTTTACTTTTCAAAGCTCCATCAGACAGGAGTTTAACGACGGCAGGGTTTTCGAAGAGCGAGCGCTACGCACTTGGAACCAGGTGAACGCATAACGCTGGCACGTCTCCTTCCTGTTCGATCCGTGCCATCACTGTGTCAGTGAGCTGATCGACGGGGACTTCAACCTCATCGAAACTAGTATCAAAGCCGTCACTTGTCAGCAGGCAAATGCCACTCACTTCAGGGATGCGCAATACATCGCGGACCCACTCGGTCACACGCCCGAACGTGCTCCTTGCCGATTGTGGCGTGTCTTCCGCTGCCTGGTAATCCGCGAGGAGTTCCTCGGAAGTGTCGCACAGCGGCGACGAGGTCAAGAGCAGAGGCATATAGCCCTTCCGAACGACACCACGGGACTCCAGAACGTCCAGGACCGGCCTCTGATGTAGGTTAGGGCCCAAGAGGATGAACAACCGCGCCGACATCGCTGCCACCGCAACGCGCCACGCAAGATTGTCCTCATCCTGAAGAGATGAAGCTGTGCTGATCGCTCCAAACAAGAAGTAGCTCATGGCGCCTCCATCATTGCCTCGACGGCGTGTTGTCGTAACCTGGTGGCAAGTCATGCGTCGTTCGTGGCGTGATGGGCCGGCCGTCCGCATCAAATGTCCGGCCATGCTCATGGGGCTGCATCCCGCCGTGAGGGTGGTCGAAGTCCTGGCGACTGAACGAGCGACCATTCTCGTCGTAAAAAGTTCGCGACCGCACATTGCCAGCATCATCCAACTGCTCGTAGATCGAGTTCGGTGTTCCAGTCTTGCCAGCTTTTCCCGCCCCCGACGTGATTGTAGTCGTTGCTCCCTTCGCCGCATCCCCCGCCCTGCCGAGCCCCTTCGCCGCAGCGGCCGCCTCGTCCCCGTATCTTACCAGCCCCGCCGCGACGCCGGCGGTCATCCCAGCCAGCTTTACGCTGTCGCCTAATCACCAAGCAAGTAGGGTGGGTTGAGTCCGCGAAACCCACCGTTGCCGCGTGCGGCGCACGGCGGATGACCGCGATGCATGCCGCTGCCCGGGATCGTGCGGGTGTGGTTTGTGTTCGAGTCTGGATGCGTGGCGCTGTGCATCGTCATGACATGATACCGCGCACCTCCGGGAGCATCGGGCGCGATGATGGCGGGTTTCGCGGACTCAACCCACCCTACCTCGCTCGACACGCCCCCGGAAACGTCGAGTGGATAGTACCCCCGCTCCCTTTCCCCCTCCTCCTCCCCCCTCTATATTTCTCCCCATGATGCGGTCTCCCTTCGAGCTCCCGGCCGGGCGGATTGATATTCACTGTCATCTTCTTCCGGGGATTGATGATGGCAGTGAGGAGATGGGCGAGTCGCTGGAGATGGTGCGGCAGCTCAAGCGCGCGGGGTATGTGGCCTCGATCTGCACGCCGCACATCTGGCCGGAGGAGTTCCCCGGCATCGTCCCCGAACGAGTGCGGGACTGGACGGGCGAGCTTCAGGCGGCGATCGACGCGGCCGGGCTGGACTACGCCGTCTACCCCGGCGGGGAGGTGCGGCTGAGCGAGGGCATCATCCCGTGGATGGAGGATCACGGGGTTCCGTTGCTGGGCGAGTCGCGCTGCGTGCTGGTGGATTGCTGGTTCAACCGCTTTCCGAGGTGGTTTTTCCAGCCCTTCGAGTGGCTCCTCAAGAAAGGCTACCGGCCGATCCTAGCCCACCCCGAGCGGATGGGCGGGAACGATGCGAGCGCCTGGGAGGACCACATCACCCGGCTGGAGCGCATGGGGGTGTGGCTTCAGGGGAACCTGCGCTGCTTCACGGGCGAGGATGGGTACTTCGCCGATCAGACGGTTCGTAAGTTGATGAAGCAGCGTCGTTATCACCTGCTGGCGCTCGATGCCCACCGGAGTTTCGACCTGCCGTTTCGGCTCGACGGGCTGAGCCTGGCCGAGAGTGAGTTCGGGCGGGAGGCGGTCGAACCGCTGGTGACCGAAGCCCCGCGAGAGATGGTCCTGCTGGGGTGAGGGCGAAGGCCCCGGCCGGGCTGTAGAATCCGCCCATGGCGAAGAAGGCGGCGACAAGAAAAGCGCCCGCGAAGAAGGGCGCGGCGAGTCTTTCCGCCCAGACGCGCATCTGCGTCCTCCACGGGCCGGAGGCCGTGCTCAAGCGTGAGCGTCTGGAGGAGCTTCGCGGCGCGCTGGCGGAGGCGTACGGCGAGGTTGAGACGCTGACGTTTGATGGCGAGACGGCGCGACTGGCCGACGTTCTGGATGAGCTTCGCGGTTACGGGCTGATGCAGCAGCACAAGCTGGTGATCGTCGACGGTGCGGATACGTTCGTCTCGACCCATCGCGAGGCGCTCGAACGCTATGCTCAGAACCCGGTGGCGCACGCCACGCTGGTGCTGCGGAGCGTGAAGTGGAACAAGGGGAACCTGGACAAGCACATCGAGAAGGTCGGGTGCCTGATCAAGTGCGAAGCGCCGAATGACGCCGAGGCCGCGCGCTGGCTGATGGCCCGGGCCGAGACGGTGCATGGGTGCAAGATCCCGCCGCGCACGGCCGGGCTTCTGATCGATCGGCTGGGTAAGGATCTGGGGCGGCTGGACGCGGAGGTCGGCAAGTTGGCGGTCATGGCCGGGCCGGGGGAGGCGATCTCCGAGAAGATGGTTGAGGAGGCGGTGGGCAAGGGCAGCGACGAGCAGGCCTGGGCGGTGCAGGAGGCGTTCCTGCGGCAGATCGCCACCGGCGGAGGACAGCGCGAGACGGGGCAGGCGATCGCCAAGCTGCGCGAGCTGATCGACCTTGCGGGTCAGGCGGAGGTGCTGGTGGCGTACTTCGTGGCCGACATCGTCCGCAAGCTCTATCTCGCCCGGCGAATGCAGCGCCGGCGCGTGAGCCAGGGCGAGATCGTCAGTGAGTTCAGACTGTTCGGGTACGAACGGCAGAAGCTCTTTTTCGCGGCGTTGGGGAAGCTCGACGATGCCGCGACCGGGCGGCTGTTCGACGCGATCATGCGGCGGAACGTTCGGTCACGGTCGAGCCTTGGGGACGGGGTGACGAATCTCGAAGGTTTTGCGGCGGAACTGACCGATGTGGTATCCGGGGGTCGATAATGTTCCGGGGATACTTCCGGGGGTGGGACTTCGTCCCGCGCGGGGAATTGGATGAACGCGGCTCATGGAGAGGCCGCTCCCGCGTCGCCGGACCACGCATGGAGGCGTCACCTTGCTGTCCAATCGCTCACGGCTGATCGCTTTGGGGTTCGTCCTACTGGCCGGGCTTACGCTTCAGAGTTGTGTCGCCACCCAGACCGCCACCCAAAGCGGCGACCAGGGGAGCGCCCCAGCCGCCGAGCCGGCCGATCCCTTCACCCAGTACCGCGCCCAGTTCGCGCAGGTCGGGGACGCGGCCGGCGAACCACCGCGGGGAAACCTGCTCCCGCCCAGGGTGCATTGGAGCGACGAGGAAGAACCACCGCGCGAGCGCCGAATGGTTCAAGCCCCTCGGAAGGTCGCTGATTCGGCCGTCGAACCGGCCATTGAGCAGGCCGAACCGCAAGCGATGCAGAAACCCGCTCAAGCGAGCGCTTCCGCGGTCGTGGCAAACACGGCGGCGGCCCTGCCCGGCCCGACGGCTTCACAGGCCGCGATGAGCCGTGATGCTTTGCTCGAGGCGCTTCGGCGGCAGGTGCGTGCGGAGGAGGCGCCGCTGCGCGCCGCCGTGATCAACGCGGCCCTGGCGATG
>JBGTFI010000585.1:0-3829 GCA_041747335.1 Phycisphaeraceae bacterium
CACCGAACAGTTCTGGCAGGAGCGGGGCGTCGAACCGATCCTGGCCCTGCGCTCCCTCTGGCTCAGCGACGACAACCGCTGGCCCAACCACTGGAAGGCCACCACCACCCCCGCAATAGCCGCCTGAGGTGTCATGCACCCCTGACCTACTCTCCTGACCTACTCTCCCACCACTTTCTTCCGCCTCAGGATATGGTGGTAGTGCTGCGCGAAGCGGTGGGCTTCGTCGCGGATCGCCTGGCAGAGGCGCAGGCCGGCGTTGTGGCGGGAGAGGCGGATCGGTTCTGAGCGCGCGTGGGTGTGGATGAGTTCCTCCTTCTTGGCCAGTGAAATGACCATCGGCGGCTGAATGTCCAGGGCGCTGAACACCTCCTGCGCCGCGTGGAGCTGGCCGAGGCCGCCGTCGATCAGGATCACATCCGGATACAGCTCGTTGCCCTGCCCGGCCTCGCGGTAGCGGCGGGAGACGACCTCGCGGATGGAGGCGTAGTCATCGTTCGTCGAATCCTTGATGCGGTAGCGCCGGTATTCGTTCTTGAGCGGCCGGCCGTCCACGAAACAGACCTTCGACCCCACGGTCTCGCCGCCCTGGAGGTGGGCGATGTCGATGCACTCCATGCAGCGGATCGGCCGGTCCATCTCCAGCGTTTTCCGCAGTGATTCCAAGCCCTTCCGGGGGTCCACGTACATCGATTCGGCCTCGGGCTGCCAGCCGTGGCTGCGCTTGCCGCGTTCATCGAGCTTTTCGATGGCTTTGATCTGGTCGCGCAGCACGGCCGCGTGCTCGTAGTTGCGATCGGCCGAGGCCTTCTCCATCTCCGCGCGCATCTCACGGAGCATCACCGAACGCTTGCTCTCGATGAACCTGACGAAGTGTTCGATGTCCGCGCGGTACTCCTCCTTGCCGATCTTCGCGGCGCACGGGGCCGAGCACTGCTTGATCGGATAGAGCAGGCAGGGTCGGAAGTGTTTGTTTTTTTCGTCTCCATCGAGGATGTCCAGCGAGCAGGTACGGAACTTGAAGACGCGCTGGAGGAGTTGGACGGCCTCGCGCAGGGCGTAGACGCTGGTGAAAGGCCCAAGCACCTTCGCCCCGCGGAACTCCTCAGCGCCCGGCTGGCGGGTGATGAACACGCCCGGAAAGTCATCGCGCATGCTGATGACGAGGTAGGGGAAGGTCTTGTCGTCCGTCAGGCGGGCGTTGAAGCGGGGGTGGATGTCCTTGATGAGGCGGTTTTCGGTGAGGAGCGCTTCCCACTCGCCCTCGCATTCGATAAAGTCGAAGTCTTCGACGATGTCGAGCATCGGCTGCTTCTTCGGGCCGAGGTCGGCCGACGGCACGAAGTAGCTGGTGACGCGGCTGGGGAGGATGGAGGCCTTGCCGACGTAGAGCACTCTTCCCTGGGCGTCCTTCATGAGGTAGACGCCGGGGCATCTGGGCAGGGTGCGGGCCTTTTCGAGGAGCACATCGAGCTTGTCACGTCGCGGAGGCATGGGCGGGGAATCATAGCGCGCGACGGGCGATTGCGCAGGCCCGGCTGTGCCTTACACCCGGCCTTCCGCCCGCGTCGCTCCGCCTCCCCCCTCTATTCCCTCAGCAGATCCTCCAGCCGCTGGCGGGGGAAGCGGAAGTGTTCGCTGTCGGTGTGCGACTGGATCATCGCGTGCTCGAGCTCGCGCACGATGTGTGGGAACTGCCTTGCCAGGTCGCGCTTTTCGCCGATGTCCTCCATCAGGTCGTAAAGCTCCGTCTTGGCGCCAATGTAGTTCTTGCGGACCGCCTTCCACTTGCCGCGCCTGACCGCCACGGACGAACCGCGTTCGAAGAACTCCCAGAAGAACAGCCGCTCGTCATCCATCGCCTGGCCGCGCAGGGCCGGGACGATCGAGACGCCGTCAAGCCCCTGAGGCGATTCCGCGCCCGCCAGCTCCGCCGCGGTGGGCAGAAAGTCCCAGAACGCCCAGGGCGTGTGGTTGATCGCGCCAGGCTCGATGTGCCCCGGCCGGCGCACGATCATCGGCACGCGGATTCCGCCTTCATAGAGATCGCGCTTGAGGCCCCGCAGCGGCCCGGAGGAGTTGAAGAACTTCGGGTCGTTGCCCCCCTCGGCGTGCGGACCGTTATCCGAGCTGAAGAAGACGATCGTCTTTTCATCCAGCCCGTGCTCACGAAGCTTCTCGAAGAGCCTCCCGATGTCGCCGTCCATCCGCGTGATCATCGCCGCCAGCCCTTTCTGCGGGTCCGGCCAGCGCTCAGCGGCGTATGGCCCATAGTCCGGCACTTCCATGCCCCGGTTGCGCGCTTCGTTGTTCGCGTGGGGGATGGTGAACGCGAGATAGAGGAAGAACGGCCCGTCCTTCGCTCGGTCGATGTAGTCCAGCGCCTCCTGGGCGATCAGGTCGTGGCTGTACTGACTCTTCACGTTCGCCACGCCGGCGCCGTGGGCGTCCTCGTTGGGCACGCTGTTGGCGAGCGGCACGCGCTCTTCGTCGCGCCACAGGTGGGTCGGGTAGTAGTTGTGCGCGTGTCCCTGATCGAGGTAGCCGAAGAAATAGTCGAAACCCTTCTGGTTCGGATGCCCGGTCGTTCCCGCGTCCCCCAGGCCCCACTTGCCGATCAGCGCCGTCTGGTATCCGGCATCCTTGAGCACCTGGGCCACGGTTTGATCTTCCGGGCGAAGCGGCAGCCGTCCGTTGCCGCGGATGTAGGCGTGCCCCGTGTGCAGACCGGTCATCAGCACGCACCGCGAGGGCGCGCACACCGTCGATCCCGCGTAGGCCTGTGTGAAACGCATCCCCTGGGCGGCCATCTTGTCCAGGTGCGGGGTGCGGATGCGCTGCTGACCGTAACTGCCCAGGTCGCCGTAACCAAGGTCATCCGCGAGGATGAAGATGATGTTGGGCTTTTCGTCGGTGGCCGCTTGCGTGTCACTTGCCCCTGCGGTCCACGGCAGCATGAGCGCGGCCGCGATCAGCACGCGAATGACGATATTTTGGTGCGGGTTTCGCAGCATCATGAACGTATGGTAGCAGGGAGTGCCTTGGACTTCATGGGTTTTGCCATCGGCGGGCATGGGATGTAACCTCTGGCGGGGATCACCCATGCCCGATCATCGCGACCTCCATCTGCTCATCGCCGGCGTCGTCGCGGGGCTGCTGCTTGGGCCGGCGGTGCTCGGCCGCCTCGCCCCCGACGCCTACGACCATTTGTTCGTCGATCCCGCCGCGGGGAGCGAAGAGGTGCGTGAAACGCTCCAGGCGGACATCGACCGCCGCCTGGCGAAGCTCGAGGCCAGCGGCGCCACCGATGTCGCCCTGGACGAGATCGGTGAGAACCTGAAGATCACGCTCGCCGCGGCCGAAAGTGAGCGGCTGGCCGCGATCCACGAGCGGCTTGATGCTCGCATCGCATGGTTGCTGGGGTTGATGGCCGTCGCGGGCGCGGTGATGGTCGCCGAGACCCTGATCGATCCCCACGCCCCCGGAACTCCCGCGCGCCTGCGCGATCGACTCGTCACCTCGCGCTATGCCCTGCTCGCGGCGGGCGTCGCCGTCATGCTTGCCCAGCCCGCGCTTCTGCGAAGGCTCCCCATTGCATTCATAGTCCTGGCGTTCGTCGTGGTCGCCGCGGCGACGCTCATTCCCTGGCCGAGGGCGAAGGAAGATCAACCGGGGAATTGATCTTCCCACTGACCTGCTCCCCCTTTTCTGATCCGGATGTTATGAGAGTCTCAGCCGGCCGTCAGGCCAAGGAGGCTCTCGATGAGCGAACGACGACGACGCAAGCGGCACAGCCCCGAACAGATCATCGCCAAGCTGCGTGAGGCCG
>JBGTFI010000586.1:0-8032 GCA_041747335.1 Phycisphaeraceae bacterium
ACTGCCCTGCAAACCGGCTTCAGCCGCCCCGGGTCGCGCACGCCGATGCCCTCGTCGCCGGTGAGCGTGTCGCCGAGTTCCCGACGGGCTTTGTCAGCCAGTTCCTTCAGCCGCGCGACGACTTCCGGATGATCCGCGATGACGTTGTTGGTTTCGCCGATGTCGGCTTCGAGGTCGTAGAGTTCGTAATCGATGTCCACATGGTCATAGGGGACGGGCCGCCCGCCCGTGCCGCCGGGGCGGCCGCTGAGCGTTCGGTAGCGGTGCGGGAAATAGAGCTTCCATCGGCCGCTCATGACCGCATGGAGCTGGCTCTGGTGGTAGTAGAAGAAGTAGGCCTCGTGAGGGTTCTTCGCTCCTTCTTCGCCGATGATGATCGGCCACACATTCAGCCCATCGATCGGGTGGTCCGGTAGCTTCGCGCCGATGAGCTTCGCCATTGTCGGCAGGAGGTCGATGGTCAGCAGCGGCTCGTCGGTTGATGTGCCGGCGCGGATTGTTCCGGGCCAGCGCATGACACACGGCGTCCGCACGCCGCCTTCCCAATTGGTGCCCTTGGCTTCGCGAAGCGGGTGGGCGCTGCCGGCATGGTCGCCGTAGTTGATCCACGGGCCGTTGTCGCTGGTGAAGATGACCAGCGTGTGTTCGTCCAGTCCGTTCGCTTTGACCGCATCGAGAATCTGCCCCACCGACCAGTCAATCTCCATGATCACATCGCCGTAAGCGCCCTGGGCGCTCTTGCCGCGGAACTTGTCGCTGACAAACAGCGGCACATGGGGCATCGGGTGTGCGACGTAGAGAAAAAACGGCTGGTCCTTGTTCTTCTTGATGAACGCCACCGACCGCTCGGTGAACTGCGTGGTGAACTGCGCCTGGTCTTCGCCGGTGACGTTGTCGTTGACGATCCGATCGCCTTCGATCATCGGCAGGGGCGGAAAGCCGCGCTTGCGGCCTTCGGCATCCGGCGGGAGATCCACGTAGTCCGGGTGCAGCGGCCACATGTCGTTGGAGTAGGGAATGCCCAGGTATTCATCGAACCCGTGATGGATCGGCAGGAACTTGCGGTGATGCCCCAGGTGCCACTTGCCGAACATGGCGGTGGCGTAACCCTTCTGCTTGAAGACTTCGGCGAGGGTCATTTCGTTCTCGTGCAGGCCGTGGTCCGCGCCCGGCCAAAGCGCGCCGTGGATGCCGATGCGGTTGGGATAGCAGCCCGTCAACAGCGCCGCCCGCGAGGCCGAACAAACCGGCTGGGCGACGTAAAAGCGGGTGAACTTACGGCCTTCCGCCGCCATGCGATCGATGTTCGGCGTGCAGAACCCCTCGGCGCCGAACACCCCCACATCCGCGTAGCCCTGATCATCCGTGAAGATCACCACGACGTTGGGCAATCGCTCGGCGGAGGCGATGGCCGCGCAGGAGAGGAGGAAAACGATCAGGAGGAAGAATCGTCGCATTAATCAGGCTCCTCTGACAGTGGGGCGGGCGTCTCGCCCGCCATCAGGCCGCAGGCCTGAATTGACAATACCTTGCGGCAACAATTGAGAACCAGCGACTTGCGGATTCGCCGAAATGGCGGGCGGGACGCCCGCCCCACTGCTTTATTGTGCCCTCACACCAGCATCGCGGCCGGCGCTTCGAGCAGTGCCTTGAGTGTCTGGAGGAACTCCGCGGCCGTCGCGCCGTCGACCACACGGTGGTCGGCGCTGAGGGTCAGGCTCATCTCCTGGCCGAGGGTGATCGCGCCGTCGCGGACGACGGGGCGGGCGATGGCCGCGCCCACCGCCAGGATGGCCGACTGGGGCGGGTTGATGATCGCCTCGAAGTGCTCGACGCCGTACATGCCCAGGTTCGAGATGGTGAACGTCCCATCCGACATCTCCTCGATGGTCAGCCCCTGCTCGCGGGCCTTCTTCGCCAGGCGTTTGGTTTCGGTGTTGATGGTCTGCAAACTCATCTGGTGGGCGTTGCGGAGCGTGGGGACGACCAGTCCGCCGCCCTTCTCCGGGGGCAGCGCGACGGCGACGCCGATGTTCACCGTCCCCGGCTGCCTGATCCCCTCATCGCTCCAGGCGCTGTTGACCGCCTGGTGACGCAAGAGCGCCACGGCGCACGCCCGGACGAGAAAATCATTGACCGAGAGCTTGACGCCCATCGGTTCGAGCTGGCCGTTGACTTCCTCGCGCATGGAAAGAAGGCGATCCACCGCAGCGGTCATCGTCACCGTGAAGTGCGGGATGGTGGTCTTGGACTCCACCAGCCGCTTGGCGATCGTCTTGCGCATGTTGGAGACGGGGATGGTCTTCGCTTCGAGCTTCTCAGCCGCCACCGGCGCTGCGGGTGCGGTGGAGGGCGATTCTTTCTTAGATCCGTTGCCCTCGGCGGCCGCCAGGACATCGCGCTTGATGATCCGTCCATCCGGCCCGGACCCCGTGACGCCTGAAAGGTCCAGGCCCCGCTCCTCGGCGATCTTCCGCGCCACCGGCGAAACCTTCACCCGCCCGCCCCCACCGCCCCCACCGGAAGACCTGCCCGGCGCTTCGGTGGCGACGGCCGATTCCTCCTCCCCCTCATCTTCGGATTCGGCCTTGGCTGCTTTTTTCGGAGGCTCCTTCGTCGCGGCTTTCCCGCCGTCGCCCGCGGCTTTGGCGGCGTCTTCGATGCTCTCATCCTTCCCGGCCAGCACCAGGATCAACCCCCCCACCGGCAGGGTCTGGCCCTCCTGGGCCACCAGTTTGGCAACCTTGCCGTCGTCGAAGCTGGTGAGCTCCATGGTGGCCTTGTCGGTCTCGACATCGCCCAGCACGTCTCCGCTGGCCACATCATCCCCCTCCTTCACCCGCCACTTGATGAGCGTGCCCTCCTCCATGGTGTCGGACAGCCGGGGCATGGTGATCTCGATGGGCATGGGGTGCGTCTCCTGTCGGGTGGATGGGGAAATGATAACAGGGAGAAGGGGCCGGGAGGGAGTCGGGGGTCGGCGGACGGGGGAAAGGCTATCATGAGGTACAGGCACACATCCCCCTCTTCCGAGGAGCCAGGCCGACGTGACGGATCCGAGCCCCCATCCAACCGGCCGCAGGCGTGTGCGCTGGTGGCACGTGGCGCTGGCGTGCTTTCTACTGCTCCTGGGCGCGTGGGGCGGGTGGAGAGTCAACCTCCGGCGGGAGATCAACGCGGAGCTTGCCCGCATCCGGGCGGAGGGTTATCCGGTAACCCCGGCGGAACTCGAGGCGTGGTACCCGTACCCGAAGGGGGAGAACGCGGCGGATGTGTACCTGAGGGCGTTCGCGGCGATGGTGGAGCCGACGGAGGAGGAAAAGGAAATCCTGCCGATCGTCGGCAAGGCGAAGCTGCCTCCGCCGGGCGAACCGATCCCGGCGGAGATGCTGGCGGCGATGGAGGCGCACCTGGAGAAGAACAGCGAGGCGCTGCGGCTGCTGCACGAGGCGGGGAAGGTGGAGGGGTGTCGGTGGCCGGGGGAAGGGAGCTTCCCCAATAATCAAGTCCACCGCCGAACACCTCCCGGTGTATATGACGCAATGCGCTTACTTCATCTTGCCGCGTCGAGAACAACCCTGCTGGGAGATCAACATGCGAGCATTCGGAGCATCGAGAATGCGGTCAAGTTGCTTCGGTCACTTGAGAATGAGCCGTTCATCTCTCGTTACGCTGCACGTTCAACAGGGGCAGCGGTACTGGCCGAAATGATCCATGAGCTTATCGACCATTCACCCGCCGATGAACCGAGCCTGAACAAGCTCATTTCAGGGCTTCGGGATCGGCGCGGGGAGACTGAACTGACGAGGGTGGCAGTTGGTGATCGTTGCACGACTCTCGCGCTGCTCAATATGTTCCGAACGGCTGTACGCACCCGCGGCCGGTCCTCCTGGGAGATCGCCGTGGGGGATGGGTTGGTGTTGTTGAGCGGGGTTGTGGAGGTTTATGAGCGAGCGTATCTGCGACATGCGCGCAGAATCTACGACTTTGCTTCGCACCCGACCTTCGAATTCGCGCAAAGAGTTGACGGAGAGCGAGACGACATCCCACGATACGCCGAGCTCGCATTGCACCTCTCGCCTTTCTGTGTCCATCTCCTTAGGTTTAAGTGTCGGCTGGAAGTTGCGCTCGACCTCACCCTCACCGCCCTCGCCGCTGAGCGGTACCGCCTGGCCCACGGCGACTGGCCGGCCGCGCTCGAGGAGCTTGTGCCGGACTACCTTGATGAAGTCCCCGCCGATCCTTACAACCACGGCAAACCGCTGAGCGTGAAGCGGCACGGTGACCGGCTGGTGATCTACAGCTTCGGCCAGGATCAGGATGATGACGGCGGCACGCTTGGAGGGGATGAGGGCTTCGGGTTCCCCGTCGGCGATGGGGATGTCATCTTCACGCTCCACCGTCAGTGACGCCTCCGCACGGGCAAGCGGAGCTTGCCCATGGCACTCAATGTTGCGCCGTGTATCACCGCCGCTGGTACGGCTTGACGAGGCTCAGGTCGTCGCGCAGGGTCACGACCGTGTCGATGGTGTCGCGCCACTCCACGTGGCCATCGGCGAAGGAGACGTAGGAGACGCCGTTGAAATAGTCGTTGTCAGGTTCGAGGATCCGCCCGGCGAGCGGGCCGGTGTTGTTGTAGCCCCTGCTGAACGGCCGGTGGAACGTGCCGAGGGTGTCGTTGCGGTTGGGCCACTCGGGGGCGACCGTCCGGCCGTCGTTCATGGGGTCGAACGCCGCGGTGAGCTTGTGAGCCAGGTCGTTCTCCTCCACGAACACGCCGAGGTTCGAGGCGCTCTGAATCTTGTCCAGCTTGTCCAGCCCCTCGCCTTCGTAGCGGACGATGCTCGCCTGGTCGTCATCAAGGTTCCAGTTCATCGGATAGGTCCACGCGGTGTTGATGAGGTCGCCGCTGAGGAACAGCCGGGCGAAGACGGGGCAAATCAGGATGTTGGTGTGCTGGGTGCTCAGGTACGGCAGCAGCGTGCTGCGTTCCATCGGGCGGTAGCTCACTCCCCCGCCGCGCCGCCCGCCCGGCACGGTGCGATTGTCGTTCCAGTTCGCGGGCAGGGCGGTGCGCCAGTTGGGGACTTTGTTGTCATTGTCCTGGGCGTAGGCGTGGGTGACCTGCCCGAGGCTGCGCATGTTGTTCATGCAGGCGGCGTCCATGGCCGTCTCCTTCGCCAGTCCCAGGGCGGGCATGAGCAGCGCGATCAAGAGCGCGATGATCGCGATGACGACCAGCAGCTCGATGAGCGTAAACGCGGGGCGAAGGGTGCGCGGCGAAGGGGTCATGGCGGCGGCTCCTTGCGAGAGGTCGAGATCGAGTCGGACAGAGGGGCCATTTCACCGAACGCGCGCAAGAAAGGCGTGAGTCGCGCGTGAGGATGGGATGAGGCGAACGCCCTTGCGGGCGGGTTGCTGACGTGCTGATCGAGCCTCAATTCAAGGCGGGCGGGACGCCCGCCCCACTACACAGGTCAGGACACCACCGGCAATGCCAGCAGCGAGCCTTCCGCAAGGGGCGCGCCGGCCGTCACCGGCGGCGCCTCGTGTTCGACTTCATCGTAGGTCAGATAGGGGATGCCCAGGTCGCGGAGCATCTGGTGGTCGTCGGCTGGGGAACGGCCGAAGGTGGTGAGGTAGTTGCCGATCAGAAAACTTGAAGCTCCGGCGAAGAAGACCCAGCTTTGGAGATCGCGCAGGATTTTTTCCCGCCCGCCCGCCACCTTGATTTCCCTGTCCGGCAGGAGGAAGCGGAAGATCGCCAGGATCTTGAGCGCTTCCATCGGGTGAAGCTCGCGGATGGCGGGGTTCGAATGCATCGGCGTGCCGGCGATGGCGTTGAGGAAGTTGACCGGGACGACATCGACGCCCAACTCGCGCAGCTCGAAGGCGATGTCCAGGCGGTCGTCCCAGTCCTCGCCCAGCCCGAAAATGCCCCCGCTGCACAGCGACAGCCCCGCGGCCTTGGCGATGCGCAACGTGCGAAGGCGGTCGTCATACGTGTGGGTCGTGACGACGCTGGGGAAGTGCCGCCTGCTGGTTTCGAGATTGTGATTGATGCGCTCGACGCCCATCGAGCGCAGTCGCTCGGCCTGGGATTCGGTCAGCTCCCCCAGCGTCGCGCAGGGGCGGATGCGGCCCTCCCCGGCCGTGGCGCGGAAGTAGGGTTCCATCCAGTCAAGCTCGCGCTCGGTCGGCCCGCGGCCGGAGTTGACGATCCCGAAGCTGCTGGCGCCGTTGGCAAGCGCCTGCGCGGTGGCGGCGTGCATGTCGTCGGTGGTCATCTTCGAGGGCTTGACGCCCGTGTCGAAGTGCCTGGACTGCGAGCAGTAGCCGCAGTCTTCCGAGCACGCGCCGACCTTGGCGGCGACGATCGAGCAGAAGCGCACCTGCGGGCCGACGAAGCGGATGCGGATCCTGTTCGCCCAGTAGAAAAGATCGTAAAGCTCATCACCCCGCGCGGCGACAAGTTCCATCGCCTGGGCGCGGTCAAGCATCCGCCCGCGCAGCACGAGCGAACCAAGCTCCGCGATGCGGTCGGTGCGTGATTCGGTCATCATCCGTGATGGCGGCGGAGCGTGCATGGGAGTGCTTGAGATCGCGGAAACCCGCTCATGCGGCGGACATCACCTGCCTCCGCCGGGTCCGCCCGGCCCGCCCGCGAGGTTGAACAGGTCCGCCAGGTTAATCGGCGGGTGCGCGAGGTCAATGCGCTTGCGGGCGATGTCGGTGCGGTAGATGAGCATGCGCTGGGAGGTGTTGTCGATGATGAAGAGGCTTTCCTCGTCCGCCTCGGTGCGCGCGGTGAGCAGCGTGAAGGAATCGCGGGTGATGACCTCGCCCGCGTGCGCCGGAGGCGTGAAGCGGTCCTCGATGCGCACCAGCAGCAGCGCCGCCAGGACAAACGCGGAGGCCAGAAGGCTCATGCAGGCCAGTTCAGTGCGGTTCATGATCGAATCTCCGGGAACCGGTGCGGACGGATCGGACTACAGAACGCGGAACGGGTCGTCAGCGCCTTCCGCCGGGACCGGCGGCGAAGTCATCCGCGATCACCCGCACCCCCCAGGTCTGCAGGCGATTGTTGGAAGAGTTGAACGTCAGCGCGACCATGCGGGCGGTCCCGATCTCCAGGATGTAGATCATGTTCTCCTGCGGACGGCCGCGCGATTCGCCGGGGATCATCAGGTACTCGCCCGGCCTGCGAAGCTGCGCCGTGGCGAACTGCGGCGTGAGCGAGACCAGCACCAGCGCCGCCAGCAGCACCACGTTGAGCGTGACCAGCGCGCCGAGGGATCGTCTGTTCATCTCGATGCTCCTTCCGCGGAACCCGCCGCGAGCGGGAACCCATGACAGGCGTCGTTACTCTTCATTGTGAGGCCGGCGGGCGCCCACGAAGCTTCCCACGGCGATGGCGATGACGAGGATGACCGCGACCACGATCGTCCGCCACAGCGGTTCGCCCGGCGGCGCCTTGTCCACCTCCTGCGCCAGCAGGGGCGTAGCGCAGGTCAGAACCGTCATCGCAGCGCCGAACTTGGCTAGGGATCGTCCCATGACGGAAAATCATAAGCGCCGCGCTGGTGAATGTAAACCCTGACTCAGGCCACCCTCACGCCCTGGGTGCCTGCACCGCATCCCCCAACCCGCACACCCCGCCCAGGTAGTGGATCGCCACCGAGTTGGTCACTCCCGGCGTCCCGATCGGTTCCCCCGCGACGACCACCACGGGGTCGCCCTCACGCGCCCAGCGGCGGGTCAGGAGAAGCTCATCCATCGCCTGCGTGAAGGCCAGCGTGTTGGCGGGCGTGGGGAGAAAAACCGGAATGACTCCGTAGAACAGGCTCATCCGGCGAAGCGCTCGCACGTCCGAACTGGCCGCCACGATCGGAATCGCCTGCCGCGTCTGCGACAGATACCGCGCGCCCCCGCCGAGCTGCGACCAGATCACGATCCACTTCGCCCCCAGGCTCCCCACCATCGCGTGGACGCCGTGCGCCAGGGCCGCCGTGCGATAACGCGAGGTGCGCGC
>JBGTFI010000587.1:0-8607 GCA_041747335.1 Phycisphaeraceae bacterium
CTCCACCGTCGACTGCACCCGCCCAAGCAACTCCCGCTCATCCGTCACCATCAAACGCGCCATTGGAATCCATTCCTTTCCGGCCATCCCTGGCCAAAAAACCCATTATTACACGCCCCCCGGAAATTTGGGCAGACCCTCGCCGAATGCTCCAACGCCGCCCGGTTGCCTCGACGACTGAGACAGGCCTATAATACCCGCAGCATCTCCCCATCTCGGCGCCCTTTCCGCGACTCATCGTCCTCGCGAGCGTCTGACCCGGCGGGGTTCATTTCGTTGCATGAAGGAGGCAGGCACATGCCCTCACCATCCAAGGCCTTTACCCTGATCGAACTGCTCGTGGTCATCGCGATCATCGCCCTTCTGATCGCGCTGCTGCTGCCGGCCCTGAACGAATCCAAGGGCGTGGCCCGGCGGATGCAGTGCGCCTCCAACGTCCGGCAGATGAACACCGCCCTGGCGGTGCGCGCCTTCGACACCGAATCCGGCGGGCGCGACCCCAACTACCCCAACGCCGAACCGGGGACGTACTTCCCTTCGCCGGCGATCGGGTCGGACAACCTGCTGCTGGTGTTTCCCGAATACATCGCCGACTTTCAGGTGGCGGTGTGCCCCAGCACGCTCAACACCGTCACCCGGGAGATCCACCTGACCGACAACGCCTACAACGCGTTCGACGCCGCCGGCCCCAACGAGGAGCGCGGCACGCACAGCTACGAATCCATCGGATACTTCAACGGCCCGAAGACGTACCCCGACGGAACGCGCTTCAGCGCGAACACGCTCAAGACGGTCAAGACCGTCGTGAGTCCCGAGCGCGTGATGCTGGTGCTCGACGGCGACAGCGGCGGCGAGAACCGCGGCTGGACCAACAACTGGCCCGACGAACCCAACAACCACGGCGAAAAGGGGCTGAACATCGGCTTCCTCGACGGCCACGCCCGCTTTGTCGCGGCCGGTGAACCGCTCGCGCGCACGTACATCGACGGTTACAACCCCATCGTCGGCGACAGCCTGCTCATGGCGAACTTTCCGGGACTGCTGATCCGCGGCGAAGTGATCCAGTTCGGCGGGCTGCGGCCGGGGGGACGGGGGAGGTAGGGGACTACAATCATGCGGATGACCGCGGCACTCGGCATACTGGTTCTCACCTTGGGAACGGCCCAATCGTTGGCCGATACGGCCGCCGAGGCCCTTCCCGTCCTTTATTCCCCCTACGACCTGCCGGACAAGCTTGACGCTGTTCAATACGATCGGTTGGCGGCGATCGCCGCGCGGAATTGTCCCGAGGGGGCGACACCCTGGTTCATGCTTGTGGATTCCAATCGCACGCATGGGGAGCAACGATCCGTTTCCGTACGGGTTTTCTATTCCCCGGAAGATGCGGATCGTCCGGTATGGCGCGGGAAGATGTTGCACCTGACTCATTGGACCCTCGAGGATCTCGCGCAGGCTGCCCGGCCGCGCACCCCTGAGGAGGATTCCCGCCCCCGAAACCTGTCCGATTACGCCTGCCCCGCCCCGGCAAAACGCGATGCGCTCGCTCCTCTGCCGATCCCGTCCCTGGATGACCTCCCCTCCACGGACCTCGCTTCGTTCGAGGATGAGCAGGTGGTGAGGCTGAGCGAATTTGTTCGCGATGTGAAGCGCCGCCCGAACGGGAGCGAGAGGATGCCGCAGTCGATTCTGTCGATCACCAGGCGGGGCGAGGAGCTTGAAATCAAACTCGGCTGGATCGCCGGCCCCCGAAATGGGATGGGGATTTCCTTCCAATGCCGGATGCGGAACGGGGAGTACGTATTGATCGGGCGGGTGATGAGTTGGGTGTCGTGAAAAGGGAAGTAGGTATCGCTTGAGCACCCCGAGAGAGTGTCAAACGGCTCATTCGGCGCTTGAGCGACGGATTCCCCCCTCCCGTAATCGTGGCAACAACTAGAGAAAATGGCGGTAAGGGGTTGCGGGGGGGGGTAGAATAATATAATGTTCCGAGGTTAATCCCACGGATACCAGACCGAGAGGAGGGTCACATGGCGAGGCTGTCACTTCGTGTCCATAGTGCGACGCGGGAGATCTCGTACACGTTGTTCGAACGTGGAGGTCGCCCCCGCCGCCCCCAAGGTGCCGTCGGGGGAACCGTAGGGCGTCCCCCTGCGCGGGCGAGCATCGGTACGCGAGGGGTGCCGGGGGCGCGACTCGAGCCACTTGAACCGCGGTTGCTGCTCTCGGTCACCCCGATCCTGGGCGACCTCAATGGGGATGGGTCGTTTGATGCCTTCGATGTCGCGCCCTTCGAGTTGGCGTTGACGGGCGCGGCCGCGTTCGAGGCGGCGTACCCCGATGTCGATCCGCTGGCTGTGGGCGATTTTGACCGCAATGGCGTCCTCAACGCCTTTGATGTGGACAACTTTGAGACGGCGTTGGCGGGCACCGCCGACGGGATCTTTCAAGCCGGGGAACCCCTAGCCGCGAATGCCCCCGAGAGCGTGGCACAGGCGGACTTCAACGGTGACGGGATCATTGATCTGGTGAACGTGGGCTTTGGATCACCGCTCGAAATCCGGCTGGGCAACGGCGATGGCACGTTCCAGATGCGCACGCCGCTGAACGTCGGCCGCGACGCCTCCGATGTGCAGGTCACCGACTTCAATCTTGACGGCATCATGGATCTGGTGGTTGCCCTGCAGGGCGAGCTTGATCCCGGGCCGGCGCCGCCCACCGACGGCCACGTCAGGGTGCTCCTCGGCGTCGGGGATGGCACGTTCGTGGAACTGCCGTCTCTCAACAATGCGGACAGCCACCCCATCGCACTGACTGTCGGGGACTTCGACGGCAACGGTGAGACCGACATCGCGGTCGTCCACACAAGCCTCTACACTACGGACCAAACCAAGAAACTCGTAACGTTTATGGGGATTGGCGATGCGGTATTCCAGCGGCGGCAGGTGATCGACATCGGCGGGCCGGCCTCGGATGTGACGATCGGGGACTTCAACGGCGATGGCGCGCCGGACCTCGCCTTTGCCGCCGGCCATATCGGCATCCTGCTGGGAATCGGTGACGGCCTTTTCGGAGCGCCGCAACTGATCGACGCGGAGGCGTCGGCCCTGACTGTCGGCGATTTCAACGGCGATGGGCAGCTTGATATCGCCACCGCCAATTCCGGCGCCGATGATGTGTCGATCCTCCTGGGAACCGGCAACGGCCAGTTTCTGCCCGAGAGCCGTTACGTCGTGGGGACACGTCCAACTTCCATCGTGGCAGCCGATTTCAACGGCGATGGCCTGCTCGATCTGGCCTCGTCCAACAGAAACACGGACGATGTCTCTGTCCTCATAGGCCGGGGCGATGGCGCTTTCCTGCCCGAGCGTCGTTTCGCCGCGGGCGACGGCCCCCTCTCGCTGACGACCGGCGATTTCAATCGCGATGGCCGCCCAGACCTCGTGGTCGCCAACCGGTCGTCCGACGACTTGTCGATTCTTCTGAACCAGCTTCCGCCGATCGCACAGGCTGACGCCACGCTGGCGCAAGCCGACGCCCAGACCGCCAACCAGCCACGCGCCGTCGCCTCCGCACTGGCGGCGGCGCTCGCCTCGGTAGGACAAACCGATCGCCGGGTGCGCAGCTCGGTTCGGCCGCCGGTCGTGGACCTGCTTAACATCGATATCCAGCCGCCCGCCCGCCCCGCCTGGATGGGTTGGCTCTGAGGGGCTCGAACGGTCCGGTTCATCCGGGCGATGGCCCCGTGGCGCCTTGGCTCCGAGGCGGCGGTGGCCGATCAACTCGCCCCCGTCCTGCCGATGATTCCCTACACCATCTCCCCGTACAGGTACTGGTGCAGGTACTGGATGGTCATCTCCTGCCCGTTGATCTCCCAGGCGTTGAGGTCGCCGATGGAGATCAGGCCCACCAGGCGGCGGTGGTCGTCCACCACCGGCAGGTGGCGGATGCGCTTGTACTTCATGATCGAGCGGGCCTCGTCGATCTTCGCCTCCGGCCTGCAGCAGGCCACCTCCCGCGTCATGACCGACTCCACCGTCGTCTTGGCTGGATCCTTGCGCTCGGCCACCACGCGCTGAAGGACATCGCGCTCCGTGATGATGCCCTCAACGCGGCCGTTCTCGAGCACCACCAGCGCGCCGATCTTGTGCTCATTCATCAGCAGCGCGGCGTCGAGCACGCTGGCGCTTCGGCCGATGGTCAGGACTTCCGGGCCTTTCTTTTCGAGAATCCGCGTCACTGACGGCATGATGTGTCCTTTCCTCGCTTAGCTCGTTGCGCAAGACCACAGACAGACGCCTCTCCCGCTCCGTCCGCATCGCCCCCCTTGTTCACCCGCTTCCCGCACCGCGCATGGCCACCGAGCACCGGCTCCTTTCGCAGATTGTCCGCTCCCCCGGCCCCCCGCCGGGCGTCCGTGACGCATCCGCGAAGGCGACCTGAAATGTCGATCTTATTATAGGTCGTCAGAGGGCAGGGGGGCAAGGGTTTTTTTCGTCGCAAACGGGAATCAGGGGAATCAAAGGAAGCCGGGACAGTCCTGCCTCCAGGCGGCCGAGGGTTCCCTATAATCTAGTTTGCGATTCATAGAGAATACCTCCATGCCCGAATATCGCGCTCAGCCCGGACGGGAAGACCGCCACGGCGAGATGACCGGGGCGATCTCGGTCAACCTGGTGCTGGTCTGCCTTCCGATCACCATTCTGTCGGTGGTCGGTGCGATCTACGTCGGGCCTTGGTGGACGCTGGCGGGGGTGGTCCCGCTGGCGTTTGTGCTGCCCTTCGCGTGTCGGCCGCTCAGCCGGTGGATCTGGGCGCACATCAGCGAGTTCATGGAGGGGGACATGTTCGGGAAATGACCCATGACCAGGCCCGAATGACGAACGGGGGATCGCGACTCATCGGGGTCTGGCGGTTGGGCCTTCGACGCGGTCGAGGATCGCTTCCCAGATGTCCATCAGGTCGAAGTGGGTCGCCCACTTCTCGACATACGCGCGGTCGATGAGTTCGTTACTGACTTTCAACATGCCGGCGATGTCGCGCAGGTGCTTGTCCGATGTGCCCTCCTTGAAGTAGCGCATCTTGCTGATGATGAGGTCTTCGGGGCTGGCGACGTGGGCTTCCAGGTCGGAAAGAAACCGACGTTTGACGCGGCGAGAGATCTGTTCCCGTCCCCAGAGATCCCGGTGCGCGATCATGAAGTCGAGCTTGTTGCCCGAACCGGCATGAATGACGTTGAACTGCGTCGATCGGGTGATCGCATCGTCCGCGGCGGCCGCGCTCAGATAGTACTCCGGTTCAGGAAATGCCCGCTCAAGGACGGGAATGTCGCCTCGCTCCAGTCTTACGACGATGTCGATGTCCTGGGTGTATCGAGGATCACCGTAGAGGCTCGTGGCATACGAACCCACGATCATGTAGCTGACGTCCATCTGTTCAAGCACGTTGACGACGTGGCGCAGCAATTGTTCCTGGGTCACCGAGCATCCTCCTCGCGACTTCGGCCCGGATGTCGTCTCCCGGCCAGTGCGGATGGCGTTGGCGCAACGAACTCTCCATCAGCTTGCGCATCAGGTCATGAGCCGAGATGACCATCGCCACCCGCTCCGCGGGCGTCTTTCGGCGGAGAATCTCCGCCACCCGGTCGTCGACCACCTCGATCCGCCTTGGGTCCAGGGGCTGCTTCATGGCTTGATTATACCCCGGACGGGGAGTCCGAAGTCCAAAGTCCCTTTCGTGCATTCGACATTCGTGCATTTCCCCATTTCCCCGCCTCTGCCTTCGCTGGCCTGCATCACGCGGCCCTGCTATCGTAACCGCCCCCCGGCCGCCGGGGTGTTCCTCACGCAAGCGAAAGGCCCAGCCAACATGAGCATCCTCGTCGATAAGGACACACGGGTCATCTGTCAGGGCATCACCGGATCGGCCGGGGCTTTCCACACCAAGGGCTGCCTCGACTACGGCACCAAGATGGTGGGAGGGGTGACCCCGGGCAAGGGGGGGCAGAAGGATCCCAACGGGCTTCCGATCTTCAACACGGTGGCCGACGCCGTGGACGCCACGGGCGCCGAGGCGACGATGATCTTTGTGCCCCCCGCGTTCGCCGCCGACGCCATCCTGGAGGCTGCCGACGCGGGTATCCGCGTGATCGTCGCCATCACGGAGGGGATTCCCGTGCTGGACATGACCCGTGTGAAGCAGGAACTGAACTTCCGGCGCGCCGAGGGGCAGGATGTGGTGCTGATCGGTCCGAACTGTCCGGGGATCATTACGCCCGGCCGAAAGGATGACAAGACCAGCGGGTGCAAGATCGGGATCATGCCCGGGTACATCCACCTGGCGCCGGAGGATGCTCCGGCGGGGAGGTCGATCGGGGTGATCAGCCGAAGCGGGACGCTCACCTACGAGGCGGTGTGGCAGGCGGCGAGCCTGGGCGTCGGGCAGACGACCTGCATCGGGATCGGGGGCGACCCGGTGCGAGGGCTGAACTTCATCGACTGCCTGGAGCGCTTCAACGCGGACAAGGCCACCGACGGGGTGATGATGATCGGGGAGATCGGCGGGAGCGACGAGGAACACGCCGCGGCCTACATCAAGGCGCACGTTAGGAAGCCCGTGGCCGCGTTCATCGCCGGGCGCACCGCCCCCCCCGGGCGGCGGATGGGGCACGCGGGCGCGATCATTTCCGGGGGCGAAGGGGGCGCGGAATCGAAGATCGACGCGCTGCGGGAAGCCGGGTGCCACATCGTCGAAAGCCCCGCCGACATGGGCAGAACCATCGCCACCGCCCTGGGGGTGGAAGTGGCTGTGGGTGGTTAGCGGATAGCGCCTGGCCTTTAGACCTCGACTTTAGACATCGGACTTTGGAGCGTGCACTGGCCTTCCCCGCCAGTCGCAATCCGCTATCAGCCAACAGCGAACCAGATGGATCTCGCCTGGTACATCCCGGTTCTTATCTTTTTCGCCCGCATCTGCGATGTGTCGATCGGGACGGTGCGGATGATCTTCGTCATCGCCGGGTGGCGCGGGTATGCGTCGGTGCTGGGTTTCGTCGAGGTCTTGATCTGGGCGTCGGCCGTGGGGGGGCTGATCGCCTACATCACGCATCCCCTGGCGCTGCTGGCGTTCGCGGGCGGGTTCGCCGTGGGCAACTTCACCGGGATGTTCATCGAACAGCGAATCTCCCTGGGCATCCGACTGGTGCGGGTGATCAATGGGGACCGCGAGGTGAACGTTTCAAGTCGCCTGCGTGAGCTGGGCTACCGCGTGACCCGCATCGAGGGCACGGGGCGCGACGGCCCGGTCGAGCTCACCTTCGTGGTGGTCAAGCGCCGGTATCTCGCGAAGCTGCTACACTCGCTGGAATCCATCGCGCCCGAGGCCGTGGTCACCGTGGAGCGTGCCGATTACGCCTCCGCCAGCGCCTTGGTACATGATGGCGCCCCGGACGCACGCCGGGGCTGGTTCGGGCTGGCGGGGGTGCGGAAGTAGGGCGGGGTCGGCACTTCTTCGCCGACGTGGCGCGGTATAAAGGCCCGCGATGGCCTCGAACGAACCATCCCTGATTGCCGCGGGGCTGCTGGTGGCGCTCTCGGCGCTGGCGTTTTTTCCCGTCGCCCGCGCCGGATGGTTCACGCAGCGAGCGTTTGAGCGTTCTCCGCGTCGTGAGACGGGGCTGACAGCCATCGATCTGGCGCTGGGCATCTTCGTGCTGCTGATGTCGATCGTGGCCGCGGGCCTGACCGTTAGAAGGCTATTCCCCGAACTCGCCGGCGAATCCGGGGATGCCTCCAACCTGCTGACGGCGCGACAGGCCGCGGCGGGCGTGACGGCGCAGTTCATTGCTCAAGGCCCCGCCGCCTTCTTCACCCTCCTGTTCGCCGCGCGGGTTCCGCGCGGCGTCGCTCGACTTGGGCTGGCGCTTCGCTGCCTTCCCTCCGCGATCCCGTGGGCGATCGGCGCGTTCATCGTCGCCATGCTGTGGGTGATGACCACCAACCTCCTGACGTATACGCTCTCCAAGCGCCTGGGCGCGCCGCTGCCAGAAATCGCCCACGACATGCTTGACGCCATCGTGAACACCCCATCGGCGGCGGCCAGGTGGACGATGATCGCCTCGGCGATCCTCATCGCCCCGATCCTGGAGGAGATCCTCTACCGCGGGCTGTTCCAGACCACGCTGCTGGACCTCTTCGGACGCGGGCGGCGATGGGCGGTGATCCTCTTCGCGTCGGTGATCTTCGTCGCCGTCCATCTGGGCGCGGTGCATCCGGCGGCGCTGCCGGGCCTGTTCGTGCTTTCGATCGTGCTCGGATGGCTCTACGAGCGCACGGGCGCGCTGTGGCCCTGCATCCTGGTTCACATGATCTTCAACGGCGTCAATGTCCTGATCGCCATGACCCAGTTCGCGCCGGCGCCGCCGTGAGATACTCAGCGATGCATGACATCCGGAACATCGAATGGATCGGCGACGGGCCCACAGGGTTTGTGCGCCTGCTGGATCAGACGAGGCTGCCCGGCGCGGTGGTGTACGAAGATTGCCGCGATGTTGAGTCCATCTGGCGGGCGATCCGGCGACTCGCGGTGCGCGGCGCGCCGGCGATCGGGATC
>JBGTFI010000588.1:0-6263 GCA_041747335.1 Phycisphaeraceae bacterium
CTCATGTCTGGTTCGCCTTCAAAGCTCATTCACATCGGGGCAATTCAGCTGCGCCGACCGGAAGGACATCCGTGCAGTTACCGGGTATGACCCGTTTCACGAGGCTGCGGACGACGTAGAAGAACACCGGCGTCAGGAAGACGCCGAACAAGGTCACGCCGATCATGCCTGCGAAGACCGCGGTACCCAGCGTGCGGCGCATCTCGGCGCCGGCCCCCTGGGCGATCACCAGCGGGAACACGCCGAGGATGAACGCGAACGAGGTCATGACAATTGGCCGCAGGCGGACGATGGCCGCCTCCACCGCGGCGTCAAAGAGGGACGCGCCTTGCTGTTGCCGGTCGCGGGCGAACTCGACGATGAGAATGGCGTTCTTGGCCGCCAGCCCGACCAGCACCACGAAGCCGACCTGCACAAAGATGTTCACGTCCATGCCGGCCAGCGCGAGGCCCGCCAGTGCGCTGAGCAGACACATGGGGACGACGAGAATCACCGACCACGGCAGAGACCAACTCTCGTACAGGCCGGCCAGCACGAAGAAGACCAGTACCACGCCCAGCGTGAAAGCGCTGAAGGGGTTGTTCCGGAGGTCCCGAAACTGCTCGAGCTTGCTCGCCTGCTTCTGCAGGTAGCTTACCTCGGTCCACTCGGTGGTCATGTTGCGCGGCAGGTCCCGGCTCAGCCGCTCCATGCTTGCCAGAGCGTCGCCCATGCTGGTCCCCGGCAGCGGGAGGCCGTTGATCGAGGCCGCGGGGAACATGTTGTATCTTGTGATCTGGACCGGCCCGGCGCTGTCGCGCACCTCGGCCACCGAACCCAGCGGTACCATGTCGCCGTCGGCGTTGCGCACTTTGAACTGCTTGACGGTTTCCGCATCGGTACGGAAGGGCGCATCGGCCTGGACGTTGACCTGCCAGGTGCGGCCGAAGCGGTTGAAGTCGTTGACGTAATAGCTGCCCAGGTACGCCTGCAACACGTCGAAGACGTCGGTGAGCGGCACGCCCATCGACTTGGCCTTTTCGCGGTCGATGTCTACGTAGAGTTGAGGCGTGCGGGCGCGGAAGCCGTTGAACAGGCCGACCAGGCCCGGCTGCTGATTCCCCCGAGCGACCAGGTCGTCCGCGCGGGCCTGCAGCGCATCGAAATCCACGTCGCCGATGCCCTCCACCATCAGCTTGAAGCCGGCGGAGGTGCCCAGGCCCGAGATCGGCGGCGCCCCGAAGACCAGCACGCGCGCCTCCTGGACCTCGCGCGCCAGGCGTGCGCGGATCTGGGCCGCGATGGCATCGCCGCTGAGCGAGGGTTCATGCCTGTCATGGAACGGCTCGAAGATGATGAACACGTTGCTGTAGTTGGAGCTGTTGGCATTCAGAACGTATGACATCCCCGGCAGACTGAGCGTGTGGGCAACCCCGGGCGTTTCGAGGGCGATCTTCTCAACCGCGTCGGTCACTTCGAGCGTGCGCTCCAACGAGGCCGAGTCGGGCAGCTGGATGTTCGTCACCAGGTAGCCCTTGTCCTGCAAGGGAATGAATCCCGTCGGGATCCGATTGAAGCCGAAGCCCGTCAGGCCGATCAGGCCGACGTAAACCAGCAGCACGATGGCGCTGAGGCGGAGGCACCCGCCCACGATGTTGCCGTAGACCTGCGTTCCCCGCTCGAAGAGCCAGTTGAATCCGCGGAAAATGGCGCCCAGCACCCGGTTCACCGGACGGATCAAGAACCAGCCCAGCACTCCGCCGGCAACCGCGCCGGGGAGGAACAGGCCCAGTTTCACCCCCGTCGAATGCAAGGATCCCATCAGCCCGCCGGGCGCGGCTGCTTCGTCGCCGTGCCCCGCTCCCGCCGGCAGACCCAGTTCCGGGCCCAGGAACGGTGTCAGCATCCACACGCTCGCCAGCCCGCCGAACAGAGCGAAACTCCACCACGGCAACGCCTCTTTGTCCTCTCCGTGCTTGCCTGGCTTGCGACCGGAGAAGAATAGGACGGCCAGCGCCGGTGTCATGGTCATGGCATTGACGGCCGAGATGAGCATCGACACCGAGATGGTGACGGCGAACTGTCGGAAGAACTGTCCCACGAGGCCGCTCAGGAACGCGCTGGGCAGCAGCACGCTGCTGAGCACCAGGGTGATCGCGACGATCGGCCCGGTGATCTCGTCCATGGCCTTCATGGTCGCCTCCCGCGCCGGCAGGCCTTTCTCCATCCAGCGTTCGATGTTCTCCAGCACCACGATGGCGTCGTCCACCACGATGCCGATGGCAAGCACAAGTCCGAACAAGGTCAGATTGTTGAGAGTGAAGCCCATTACGATCATGACGGCGAAGGTGCCCACGAGCGACACGAGCACGCCGATCACCGGCAGGAGCAGGGACCTCCAGTCCTGCAGGAACAGGAGGATGACGATGGTCACGAGGATGATCGCGTCGCGCAGCGTGTGGAACACCTCATTGACCGACTCACGAACGAACGGGGTGGTGTCGTAGACGATGGCATACTCGAGTCCGGCCGGGAAGCGGGTTTCCAGGTCGCGCATCCTGGCCTTGATGCGATCGGCGGTATCCAGGGCGTTGGCGCCGGGAAGAAGGTAGACGGCCAGGCCCGACGACGGCCGGCGGTCCAGCCGTGCCATCAGATCCTCGCTTCGCGCGCCCAGTTCGGTGCGGCTGACATCCCGGAGGTAAGTGATCTGTCCGTCCAGGTCGGTCTTGAGTATGATGTCGGCGAACTCCTCCGGCGTCTTCAGCCGGCCGAGGGTGCTCAGGGTGTACTGAAAGTCCTGGCCCCTGGGGACGGGCGGCTGGCCGACCTGTCCCGCGGCCACCTGCACGTTCTGCTCGCGCAGGACGCGAATCACGTCGCCGACCGTGAGGTTTCTCGACGCCAGCTTGTCGGGATCGAGCCAGATGCGCATGCTGTAGTCCTGCTGCCCCATGACGAGCAGGTCGCCGACGCCCTCAAGCCGGGCGACCGCGTCCTTGAGTTGGATGGTGGTGTAGTTGCTCAGATAGAGCGAGTCGTAATAGGGCCGCCCGGTCGCAGGGTTGTCCTCGGAGTACAGGCTGACGCACAGCAGGATCGCCGCCGAACGCTTCTTTGTGGTCACACCAATCGTCCGAACCACCTCGGGGAGCGAGGGCTCGGCGACGGCGACGCGATTCTGCACCAGCACCTGCGCCATATCGATGTCAGTGCCGATCTCGAACGTCACGTCCAGGGTGTAGGAGCCGTCGTTGTTGCTTTGCGACGACATATACAACATCTTCTCGACGCCATTGACCTGTTGCTCGATCGGGGCGGCCACGGTGTCGGTCACGACCTGGGCGTTGGCCCCCGGATAGGTGGCGCTTACCCGCACCATCGGGGGCGTAACCTCCGGGTACTCGGCGACGGGCAGCAGGCCCGCCGCGATGCCCCCCATCAGGAGGATCACGATGGAGAGCACACACGCCAGGACCGGGCGGTTGATGAAGATGCGGGCCAGCATGACGAGTCTCCTTTTCTGCGGGCGTCGCCTGGTGCTTCGGATCAGAGGTTGGACGCGACCTTGGACAGACGCCCGGTTTCATTGGCTTTCGAGGTTGGCATGTCCACCAGATTCGGCTCAACCGCCGCGCCCGGCTGGATCAACTGGATGCCATTGACGATCACTCGCTCGTCCGGATTCAGGCCGTCGATGATCTCCCGAAGGCCGTCATGAAGCGCCCCGAGCTGAACGGGGCGGGAGGCTACGCGGTTGTCACCATCCACGAGGTAGACGATCTTCTGTCCCTGGTCCGTGTCGAGCGCTCGTTCGCTGATGAGCAGCGCCTTGTGGGACGAACCAATGGGCACCCGGACGCGGGCGAAGTACCCGGGCAAGAGCGCTTCGTCCGTGTTGGAAAAGACTCCCCGCACTCGCAGAGTGCCGGTCCTTGGGTTGACCTGGTTGTCCAGGAAATTCACGCTCCCACGATGGGGGAATCCGCTCTCGTTGGCGAGGCCAAGCCACACGGAGATCTCTGTGTCGTCGGGCGCTTGTGCCTTGCCTTCACGGATCAACTGCTTGACGCGCAGTACGGTGGCCTCGTCCACGTCGAAGTAGGCGTAAATCGGGTCCACCGACACCAGAGTGGTCAACAACGTCCCGCCGCTCTGCCCGGACTGGATCAGGTTGCCCTCGGTGACCAGTGCGCGTCCGATCCGGCCGGTGATGGGCGCTTGGACGCTGGTGAACTCCACGTTGAGTCTGGCAAGATCGCGCGCAGCCATCGCGGCCGCTACCGCCGCCTCCGCCTCCGCGAGATTCGCCGCGGCCGAGTCGGTCTCCTGAGGGTTGGCGGCACCACGCTCGAACGCCTGCTTGATTCGACGGTAGTCGATCTCGTCGTTCTTTCGCCGCGCTTCGGCTTGGGCGATGTTGGCCTCCGCCTGATTCAACTCCGCCTGGTACGTCCGCCGGTCGATCTCGAACAGCACGCTGCCCCTTTCGACCAGGGCGCCTTCCTTGAAGTTGACCTCCTGCAGATAGCCCCAGACGCGGGCGCGCACTTCCACCGAATCGACCGCGGCGATCCGGGCGGTGAACTCCGCATAGTCCGTAACGGCGCGCTGCACGGGATAACTCACCGTGACCGAGACGGGCGCGGGCGTGTGATTCTCCCCGGGGGCGCGCCTGCAGCCCGACACGCTCAGGCAAAGGGCGAGGGTCATTGCGGACGCGGCGCGGACGAGCGATGGATGGCTCGAGTGAACGATACGCTGATGAGTTGACATGTCGGGATCTCCTGGTGACTCTACCGGTGACTGCGATGCGCTGCACTCCAACGCACAGACCTGCCTACTCCGCGAGCGGTGCGGACCCCTGCTCGAAGGCGCAGCGGTTTTCCTCGGAGAGGAAGTAGTAGGTGCGGCCGTTCCTTTCGAGTGTGGCCGCGGCCGCGAACCTGGGGAACGATGCTCCCGTCACGGGGTCAACGACCATCTGATCGCGCAGGTAGTACTGGTTCTGATGCAGCATGATGTAGGTATGCACGAACGCGACGATCCGCTCGTCCGTCCACCGTACGGCCGCGTCGAGATCGATCGCATCAAGCTCCATTTCCAGCGCCGCGTGAGAGTCGAACTTCATCAGAACCGGAAAGATCCTCAGATCGTAGTTGAGAATGACGTTACGAATATCGTGGTCGGTGGTGCCCTGAAAGCGAAGGCTGATCTGTGCTATATCAGACCGGAAGCTGAGCAGGACCTCCTGCGTTGATCGGGTGAGACTGGGCGTCGCGACGACCTTGTCGCCGAATCTCTGAATCAACACCTCCAGCCGCGGCCTGATGACGCTGGTCAGGTGGTCGAACGCCGTCCCGAGTTTCGCCAATCGCTGTGTCCGCGCCTCGTACTGGCGTTTCTCGGTCTCCTGGATTCGCCTGCGCTCGTCTTCCAGCGACGCGAGCGCTGCGTCGATTCGTTGGGCCAGTTCCTGTGTGCATTCCATGACGGAGCTCCTTTCTTGTCGTACCTGTTCGCCGACTCAGTCCTAAGCCGGGCAATTGATGCCGCAGACTTGCGATCGGGACGCGCGGCGGTCTACCCCGCAGTGCAGTTGGCCCTCCCTGGAACGGGCGCTTCACAGCGCCGACTCGCGGACATCGGCTGCTCCATGGGGTCGTCCAGCAGCACTCGTACGGCGACAAGGGTTTGGTCGTCGTGCGCGGACTCACCATGCTCGTGCGCCCGCACAGCCTGGCGCAGGTGGTCGATGAGGTCCGAAGGTTGATCGCCCCCCTCGCGGAACACGCGCTTCAGCCGGTCACCCCCAAAGAGGGTTTTCGCAGGATCCTGCGCCTCGGTGATCCCATCGGTGTAGAGCAGAAGGACGTCACCGCGTTCAAGCTGCACGTCCGCTTCCTCGAACGTCTCTGACTCGAATACGCCAAGCGGGTAGCTCGCGACGGCGTTCAGCGCGCCGATCGACCCGTCGACCGCACGCCTCAGCAACGGAGCCGGATGGCCGGCGCAAGCATAGGTAAGCCGGCGTGATGCTGATTCGTAAACACCGAGGAATGCCGTGGCTAAGTCTCCTAACCTCTTACTGCACAGGTGTCGGTTCACGTGCGTCAACAGGCTCGCGGGGCTGGCAATGCCGACTGGATGGGCGTGCAGCACGGCATGCACGATCGCCATGACAATCGCGGCGGCCAGGCCATGCCCTTCGATGTCGCCGATGAAGACGCACCAGCGGCCGGGGATCGCGCGGACATGGGTTCCTTCGTCGCACGGTCCGTCGA
>JBGTFI010000589.1:0-2107 GCA_041747335.1 Phycisphaeraceae bacterium
CGTCGGCCGCGAAGAGGCGCAGCGTGTCCGGCTCGGCCTTCCCAAGCGCGGTGAGGGTGATGGTCGCCGCCGGCACGCCCTCGGGCGCTGCGTCCGGGACGTATCGCTCGGCCCTGGCCTGGACGATCCGGGTGACAAGCTGCCCGGCCGCGTCCTGATCCAGGGCGTAAGGCGGCGCGGGATCGCCGAAGGCGAACCCCTCGGACGTTCGCTCAAGCACCAGCGGTGGCGCGCCCGGCCGCTCGATGCGCACCTGCTTGATGCTTTCTTCCAGGAGAGGGGTCACGCGAGCATCGCGCAGCTCATCGACGGTTTTCTCGAGCTTCTTCGCGTCGTAGTCGTTGACGCGGAAAACCACGCGGCTGAGTTCCTCATCGAGCGACCAGTTCGCGAAGAACGAATCGCCCCGCGCATCCACCGGCGCGCCGATGCGAAGGGTGAGCGTTCTCTCCGGCGCGGCCGGCGGTTGGGCCCCCTCGTCCGATGCTTGTCCGTCCGTGGAAGCCGGCGCGGCAATGGCCGGGACGTGCATGTTCAGCACGGCGCGTGGACTCGTCAGACCGTACAGGGAAAGCTCATCCTCGCCGACGAGGTCGTACCGGCTGATCCAAAGCGCGCGGGCGGCGCCCAGAAGCTGATCGACGGCCTCCTGATCCGCGCGGCCCCGGCTCGCGCCCCCGAAGTTCCATTGCCCCTCCTGCTTGACGAGATCAATCTCGCCTGATTCCCGCCGCAGGGTGACGCGATCGACCTGGCCGACCGAGGGCGCCTCCAGACGGTTGGCGAGGAGACTGGTCACGCCGCGCTCAAGCAGGGCGGTGTGCAGGGCGTCGTTGATGTAGTAGACGCGCCGGTCCTCGTTGACCATCGCGTACCCGCGGCCGCCCGCGCCGCGCCGGCCAAGATGGAGGGTCTGCGTCTTGCCGTCCTCCATGTGAAAGGCGACGGTCGCCTGAGGGGGATCGAGTTGGATGCGGTCAAGCGAGGGAAGCTCCGCGTCGCCCGGTTCGAAACGCGCGGTGTAGCGCAGCGTCGCCGCTTCAGTGGGCAGGGTGAGTGACTGGGCGGCGAAGCGCGCCGGCGCGGTGAGTTGCCACTGGTCATTCTCGCGGGTGAACTCGTAGGTTCTGCCGCCGTGGGTGATCTCGATGCGCAGCACCCGGTCGGGGGCGAAGGCGGCGTCGCTGAAGAGCGGCTCGCCCTGGGCGTCGGCGGTCTGGGCGGCCTGTCGTTCGACTTCGCGCGTGGTGGGGGCCTTGCGTTCGACGAAGAAAAACAGCCCGCCGACGATCAGCAGAAGAATCAGCAGCGTGATGGTGGTCTTGACGTTCATGGTGTGGCGTATCCGATTGCGATGCGATGGCCGGCGCGACGGCGTTGGCGGGCGGATCATCCCCTTCGCCGCACGGACCAGACGCCCACCCCCGCGAGGATCGTCACCGCCGGCATCCCCGCCAGCAGCAGCCAGCGCAGTGCGATGATGCTCGAAGGCTCCAACGCCCCGATGCGGCGAATGTCCTGCGAACGCGGGCTGGCGGCGATCAGATCGTCCAACCCGGCGAGCCAGTAGATGCTGTTGACGAAAAGCTCGGCGTTGCCGGGGAACCGCGCGCCGATAACCTCATCACTCCCCAGGATGCGCGCTCCGCCGAGCGTCACGACGAAGTCCGTCGCCCAGACGGGGTCGGCCACCGCGACGATCCGCGTCTCGCCGCGTTCCGCTGCGGCGGCGATCGTGAAGGCGTCGCCGCCTTCGCCTTCATCGCGCTTGGGTTCGGTCTGAATCCCGCTCAGGTCGCGCTCGGCCCAGAGATTCGTCCCGCGCAGCACCACCAGCGGCCAGTGCGTCGCGCCCTGCTCCGTATCGAAGATGATCGGGCTGGAAAGAAAGAACATCCCCGGCATGCCCCGCAGCGCGCGGGAGATGTCGTGTTCCTGCGGCCACTGACTGATTTCATGCTGAGCGACGGCCTGGGTTCGTTCATCACCCAGGGGCATCTCCTGAAACACGATGCGGTCGGTCTGCGCCGTCAGCCCGTACGTCTTGAGCAGGTCCACAGCCGGGTCCGGCGCGCCGAACTGCGCGGCGCCGGAGGCCACGGCCATC
>JBGTFI010000590.1:0-2597 GCA_041747335.1 Phycisphaeraceae bacterium
TGCGGGACGTACTCGCGGGTGTATCGCAACCGCGCGGGCGACGCCTATGAGGGGCGGTGCCCGCGCTGCGGGGCGGCGGTGAAGGCGCGGATCGGCCCGGACGGGACCGACCATCGGTTTTTCGAGGCCGGTTGAGGGGCAATAATCATCGCAGCCGGGCGTTAGGGTGGTTGAGACCCGCCCGAACACGCCCGTTGGGTACGATCGCCCGCCGGGGGTTGTCTGACGCGTTCGGCGGCCTGATCCGCTCCGCGGCGCTACGATTCCCGGTCCCTTCGACGTTCCGAAGATCAGCCCATGTCCGAGACGAACCCCCTCAGACCCATCCCCCCCGACCGCTTCGATGAGCGGTGCGCACGCCACCTGCTTCTTCGCGCGGGGTTCGGGGGCGATCCGGGACAGGTGGCCTATCTGGCCTCACTGGGCTTACAGGGTGCGGTGGACTATCTGGTCGATTATCAGAAGGTGGACGACTCCGATCTTCCCCGTGCGCGGATCGACCCGGACATCATCTCCCCGCCGGACCGTGAGGAGCGAATGATGTTCGCGCGGGCGCGGCAGGAGCGGGATGAGGCGGCGCTGGCCGAGATCATGCGCAAGCGCAACGAGCGGGAGGCGCGGGACCGCGCGCAGTTCGGGGCGCTGTCGCAGTGGTGGCTGGCGCGGATGATCCAGACGCCCCGCCCGTTGGAAGAAAAGCTGACGCTGCTCTGGCACAGCCACTTCGCCTCCAACTTCCGCATCGTGCAGGACAGTTACCTGCTGTATCGGCAGAACGAGTTCTTCCGTGAGAACGCAAGCGGGAGCTTCGCGGCGCTCGCGTACGGGATCGTGCGCGACCCGGCGATGATCGCCTTCCTCGACAACAACACCAATCGCGCCGGCCGGCCGAACGAAAACCTCGCGCGGGAACTCATGGAACTCTTCACCCTGGGCGAAGGCAACTACACCGAGGGCGACATCCGCGAGGGGGCGCGGGCGCTCACCGGGAACATGTATGAGGATAACGACTTCGTCTTCCGCCCCCGCGCGCACGACGCGGGCGAAAAGACCATCCTCCGCAGGACTGGGCGGCTCGACGGCGAGGCGTTCGTGCGGATTCTGCTCGGACAGCCTGAGTGCGCTCGATTCGTGGCGACGAAGCTCTACAAGCACTTCGTGGCGGACTTCACCGGCCAACCGCAAGGGACCGCCAAAGCCATGATTGAGCGCATGGCCGGAATGTTGCGCGGAAACGACTACGCGATGTCGCCCGTGCTCAAAGCGCTTTTCAAGAGCGATCACTTCCACAGCCGAGAGGTCATCGGCGCAAAGATCAGAAGCCCGGCCGAGCTTGTGGTCGGGACGATCCGCTCGCTGCGCACCCCGGTGCGCGATATCGCCCTGCTGTCGCAGGCGATGGGGATGATGGGTCAGGCCCTGTTCAATCCTCCCTCCGTGGCGGGTTGGGACGGTGGGCGGTCGTGGATCAACACCTCCACGCTCTTCGTCCGACA
This sequence comes from Phycisphaeraceae bacterium, assembly GCA_041747335.1. Taxonomy (GTDB): domain Bacteria; phylum Planctomycetota; class Phycisphaerae; order Phycisphaerales; family Phycisphaeraceae; genus JBGTFI01. The sequence continues at coordinate 1,497 of JBGTFI010000590.1, forward strand.
GAACGTGTGCAACTACCTGATCACCGGAAAGCTTCCGTTCGAGGACGGATGGACGGCCGACGACATCGCGTACGATCCTGGCGCGCTGCTGGAAGAGCGCGAACGCCAGTCGCCTACACAGGCCGTGGAACGGTTGATGACGATCATGCTCGCCGCTGCCCCGTCGCAGGAGCGGCGGGCGCTTTTCATGAAGTTTCTCGAAGAGCGACCTCGCGGCGTGACGCGTGATGCCCTGATCGGGCTGGCGCTTCTCATCAGTGCATCCCCGGAGTATCAGATGTGTTAGCGGGACGGCTATCTTAGAGAATGCACTGACGGACAAGCCGCCAGTGACACCTGACATGGGCCGGTGTCACCCGAAGATGCGCCAACGAAAGTGAGGCAGCCATGCGATACGAAGAGCGAAATCCCTGGACCCGGCGGGAGTTCCTGCACACGGGGGTGACGCTGGCGTCCACAGCCGCGACGCTGCCGGTGTTCCTGCGGCAGTCGGCTTCGGCGTTGGCAGCCCAGCCGGGGCAGGTGGGAGCCAAGGCGGGCGTCCCGGAGGATCACATCCTCGTCGTCGTGCAGCTTACGGGCGGCAACGATGGACTCAACACCGTCGTGCCCTACGGGATGGACGATTACCACCGCCTTCGGCCGCAGATCGCCGTAAGCGCGGATCAGGCGATCAAGCTCGACTCTGACCGCGGCATCGGTCTGCACCCACAACTCGGCCCGGTCAAGGAACTGATCGACGCCGGGCGCGGCGCGATTGTACAGGGCGTGGGGTATCCCAATCCCAACCGATCGCACTTCACCAGCATGGACATCTGGCACACCGCCGACCCATCGGGCGGACGAGGCCTGGGTTGGCTGGGCAAAGCGCTCGACGAGCGTGCGGCGAAGGCGGAGGGCGACGCCGAACCGTCGGCCTGCATCTGCCTGGGACGCGAAGCGCCGCTCGCGGCACAGGGGCATCGCGCCAAACCCATCGCCTTCGAGAACGCCAACCTTTTCCAGTGGTCGGGCAAGGCCCTGCACCCGGCGCTCGCCCAGACCTATGACGAGCTCAACCGTGCGGGGGACAGCGGGGCGGCGGCGGAGAACGAACACCTG
>JBGTFI010000591.1:0-7433 GCA_041747335.1 Phycisphaeraceae bacterium
GCCAGCGCTTCGACGAGGTCGGTGAAGTCGTCGTGGTGCGGGCCGATGAGCGTCGCAACGCCCAGGCTGATCGGGTCCAGCGGGTCCGAGCCGTGCATCCCCGCTCCGCCGAGAAAGCTGCGCCCCACCAGCGCCACGTCCGCCAGGGCATAGGCGCTTCGCAGCTCACCGATGGTGTCGAGCAGGAACACCCGGGTCGCGGGATCGACAGGACGCACGGATCCCGCGGGATGCCCGGTCCGTCGCACGATGCCCGGCTCAAGCCGGGCGACCTCGTCGAAGCGTTCGGGCTTGCGCGGAACCAGCAGCAGTTGAGCCTCGGCAGGGCAGGCGTCGATCAGCAGACGTTCCTCACCCGGCCCCGTCGAACCGGCCACAATGAGCGGCCGGTTGCGGTCGATCCCCAGGGCGGTTGCCAGTTCGCCGGCGGCACGCACATTGACCTTCCGCTCGATGCGGGCGTTGTCCCATTTCATCGAATCGGTGATCAGAATCCGATCGGCGGGGGTTCCAAGCGCCTCAAATCGCTCCGCGTAGGATTGCGTCTGCACGGCCGCGAAGCTCAGCTTGTCGAACGTCGGGGCGATGAACGGGCGGAACCGGCGATAGCCCTTGAAACTTCGGGCGCTCAGGCGTCCGTTGACCACCCCCACGGGGATGCCCCGCTTCACGCACGCTTCAACAAAGTTCGGCCACACCTCCAGCTCCACCAGGGCCACCAGATCCGGTCGAACGGCGTCCAGAAAGCGATGCACGGCGGCCGTGAAGTCAAAAGGGAATCGGACGACCCGGGCGCGATCCGCAAAAAGCGCCCTGGCGCGGGCGAACCCGGTGTCGGTGGTGGTGGAGACGACGAGTCTGAGGTTGTCGCCTGAGGATGCGAGAAGCTGATCGACCAGCCCACGGATCGCGTTGACTTCACCGACGCTCACCGCGTGGAGAAGAAGGGTGGGGCGGCCATCGTCCGCATCCCGCGCGTCGGTCCGGACGCGGCCGAATCGCCCCGGCCAATCCGTCCGCCACTTGCCCGTCCTCCACAGCCGCCAGGCCAGCAGCGGGCTGAGCGCCGCAGCGGCCGATGCGTAGGCGATATCCCTGCCAAAACCCATGGCGGGGATTCTAACGTGCCGCATTCAGGTGGCGTCGGTCTGCTATAGTTCACCTGAGAACAGTGATTGATACGGATTCATTCCATCGGAGGCGACCGATGACCGCGCGAAGCCTCGACCGCCCTTTTCTTGCCGCTCTTCTGACAGCGATCTTCACCATGACGATCACAAACCCGTCCGCGCCCCCGGCCTTCGCCCAGGGCCGGGAGTACGAAATCCTCGACAACCGCACCGACCGGCTGATCGTGCGGCTTCCCAACCGGATGATCGTGGTCGCCCAGGAGCTGCGCACCGCGCCGGTCGTCTCGGCCCAGATCTGGGTCAAGACCGGTTCGATCTTCGAGCAGGAACACGTGGGCGCGGGCCTGTCGCATTACCTTGAACACCTCGTCGCGGGCGGCACCACGCGCAACCGCACCGAGGGACAGACCAAGGAGATTCTCGGGCGGATGGGGGCGCGCACCAACGCGGCGACGGGCCTGGACGCGGTGCACTACTACATCAACACGACCGCCGCGCACACGATCCAGGCGGTGGAGCTGCTGTCGGACTGGCTGCGATTCAACATCGTGGACGTCGCGGAGTTCGAGCGCGAGCGGGAGGTGATCCAGAAGGAGTTCGCCATGGGCCGCGGCGAACCGGGGCGCATCCTCTGGAAACTCACGCAGCAGGCGCGATACACGACGCACCCGGCCAGGCATCCGACGATCGGGTACCTCGACCAGTTCATGAAGGTGACGCGCGAGCAGGTGCTGGGTTTCTACAGGCGGATGTACGTGCCCAACAACATGGTGTTCGTGGTGGTGGGAGACATCGATCGCGGACAGGTGGTCAATCACATCGCCGGTCTCTGGGAGAACACCCGCACCGGGGCGCTTCCGCGCATCACCTTCCCGCGTGAGAAACCCGTCACGGACCCGGTCGAGCTGTCGGGCGAGGCCTCCATCCATGCGCCCCGGCTGCGCCTGGCCTGGCGGGGCACGAAGTTGTCGGCCGAGGGGGACTACGCGCTGGACATGCTCGCGGGCATTCTGGGGCACGGCGAATCCAGCCGCCTGGTGCAGACGGTGCGCGATCAACAGCGCCGGGTCAACACCATCGCCGCGTTCAACGCCAGCTTCGATTGGGGAGAGGGCTTCTTCGGCGTCGACGCGGAGGTCGTCGTCGATCCCGCCCAGGCCGGGGATCCCCAGGCCGTCCGACTCGCGGTCGAGCAGGCGAAGGCGGCGATTCTGGAACAGGTCGAGCAAATCCGGAACGAACCACCCGCCGCGGAGGAGCTAAGCCGCGCCCGCCGACAGACACTGGCGCAGGTGGTCTACTCAGCGCAGACGGCGGAAGGGCTGGCTGAACGGTTGGCGCGGGATGTCATCACCACCGGGGATCCGGACTACCTGAAGCGCTATGTCCGGGAGCTTGACCAGGTGACGGCGGAAGATGTACGCGACGCGGCGCGGCGATTCCTAGACCCCTCTGGCCTGATCACGATCACGTTGATGCCCGCCGCCCCCGGAAGCGAGCCGGCCGACATCGCCCGCACCGAAGACCTCACCAAACACGACACCGCGCTGGCCGAACCCTTTGATCTCGACAATAGCGCGCTGGTGGAGAAGATGCGTCAGGCGCTGGAAAGGCAGTACGAGCAGGCGGCCAGGCCCGGCGCGATCGTCGTCGAGGAGCCCCACTACCTGACGCTCCCCAACGGGTTGCGGGTGATCCTGGGCAGGACGACCACGGTTCCAGCCGTCGCGATTCAGTTCTACCACCTTGGGGGCCTTCTGTCGGATTATGTCGGTGAGGAGGGGATTTCGGCGACGACCGCGCAGATGCAGATGCGGGGAACCAAAACGCGCACCGCACTGGACATTCACCAGCAGACCGAGGGGCTGGGTGCGGCGCTCTCCAGCGGCGCGGGCAACAACTCGTGGTTCGTCCATGCGATGTGCCTGAAGGAGGACTGGCAGACAATCCTGGAGCTGGTGCAGGACGTGGCGATGAACCCCACGTTTCCGGACGATGAGTGGGAGCGCGTCAAGCCCCGGCTGATCGCGGGCATCCGCAGGCAAAAGGACAACTGGCACGGAGAACTTCTGCAGAACTTCCGCGAAACGTACTTCGCGGGCCACCCCTGGGCTGCCCCGCCGCTGGGACGGGCCGAAGCGGTGGAGAAGCTGTCGGCCGAAGATCTTCGCACCTATCACATGACCCACCTGGGGGCGGACGAGGCGGTTCTGGCGATTTTCGGGGACATCGACGTGGACGAAGTCGCCGCCCGTGTGCGCGAGCTGTTCGGCGGGATGGCGCCCAAACCGCTCTTTCCGTTCTCGCCGCTCTCACCCAGTCAGCCGCGGGCGAGGCTGGTGACGCTCAAGACGGATAAGCCCCTGGGCGCAGCCCAGATCGGGTTCGGGCTGGCGCCCGCGCGGGCGGACGCGGACTACCCGACGATGCAGGTGCTCTCCAAGGTGCTCAGCAGTTTTCCCTCGGGCAGATTGGACCAGGCCCTTCGCGGCGAACGCGAGGGGCTGGTCTACGCCGTCGGTGCAGGGGTGTCGACGGGGCTTGCCCCGGGGTATTTCGCGGTGTTGTACAACTCCGACCCCGCCCAGGTCGAGCGAGCGTTCGCTGGCGCGACGCTGGTCCTAAAATCGGTGCGCCAGCAGGAAGTGGACGACGCGACGCTCGCGCGGGCGAAAGCGGCGGTGCTGACCGATCGTTTCTTTTCGGAGCAGACCGGCAGCGACCGCGCGGCGCACGCCGCGCTGCTGGAGCTTTACGGAATGCCCCGCGATGAGCGTGAGAAGTTCATTCAGAAGGTGACGACCACGACGCCCGGGAGCCTTATGGACGTGGCGCGTAAGTATCTGGTCAACCGCGTGGCGGTGGTGATGTCCAGCGGCGACCTGGACCAGGCGCAGCTCGAACAGGCACTCATCGGCCTGCCCTGATCAGCGCTCCCAGCGCCAATCGACCTCTTCATCCCGGTCAAACGCTTTGGCTGCCTGGAGGATGCACTCCTGGCATATGACGGCCTGGGGGTTGGCGCGATCGGGCAGCGGTTCGGGGCGCCACCGCGGGAGCGTGGCCGGGACCTTCTCCCGCAGACACAGCGTGCAGGCGTAGGGTCCGTCCGCCGGCGCGGCAGCTTTGAGGGCGAGCTTGAAGCACTCGAGGCACAGGACCGAACCGTGATGCCCCTCGATCATGGGGAGCAGCTCATCCCAGTCAGTCCCGCAGAAGTCGCAACTGATGACCACGCCGCCGTCTTCGTATCGCTGCATGGGCCTATTGTCGGGCAGACGGGTCGATCCGCAAGGCGGTGATGGGCGGCGAAAATAAAACCGCCCACCTGGGAGGTGGGCGGTGATGAATTCGGATGACGGTCGGCCGATGCGGCTTACCGGCGGCGGCGAGCCCAGGCCAGTCCCCCCAGTCCCAGCACGGCCAGGGCGGTGGAGGGTTCGGGGACGGCGAAAGTGTAGGGGATGCCGAAGACGCCGTCCTGGACGACGTCGGCGGTCCCGGTATCGGTCTGAAGGACGATCTCAATGCTGTCGCCGTTGAACACGGGGAGCGCATCACTCGTGTAGGTCGCCGCGCGTGAGACGCGGAACTGGTAGTCGGTCGCGCCGGGGTTGCTGCTGGAGAGGAACCCGACCCCGGTGAGGGTGCCTTCGTTGAAGGTGCCGCCGCGCTGGTCAAATCCGGATCCGGACTGAATGAAGAATTCCGATCCGAAGTTGGGCTGGCCGAAGACCAGGAATCCGGTGAGTGAATCGGCGTCGGTGTCGAAGAAGTAGTTGCTCATGAACGTGAACGGGTCGGCCGCCTCGTGCAGGGTGAGGCGGACGTACAGGTAGTTCTGGTCGTTGGCGATGTAGACATCGGCGAAGTCGACCCCGCCGGGATTGTCCGCCGGATCGCTGGCGAGCATCGGAACGCCCGCCCACCCCGCGAACGTGGTGTCAGTCACGTCAATGATCTTGAAAGTGCTGCCCCATGAGGCCACCGAGAACGTCCCGGCACACACCGCCGCTGCGCCCAACCATCCCAAGTTTCGATGCATCATCATGACCCTCGCTCCTTTTCTCCTGCGGACACTCTCCCGAACGTCCTTCCCTCCCAAGACTTGCGCACGAACAGCCTTTCGGCGCACACAACGCCCGGAATATTCCCTCACACGACCCCCGCACAATCCCGGCAAAGCGGGTTGATCTTACCAACATCCGCTTCAAACGTCAATGCTTTTCCGAAAAGGGCACGGAAAACTTGACATGTTCATGCGGAATGCCTATATCCATTGAACCACGACCTGCGAAAGGCTGCGCTCGTCTCGCCCGCCCCCGCTCGATCTTCCGCTGACATCCGCCTGAAGGTGCTCAAGGCCATCTCACGCCGGCCGCACCGCTACGACCGCCTGCGCGCGGCCAGCCAGGGGTTCTCGCTGCTGGTGCTGGCTGTCGTCCCGGTGCTCGGGATCGCGCGTGTCGATTTCTGGCGCGGAAACCACTATCTGCTCATGCAGCCGGCCACCATCCGCCACGCCCTGGCGGGCGTCATCATCGGGATTGCCGCGATGTACGTGGTCACATTCCTGAGCAACGTTCTCGCAGGAAGGCTTTTCTGCGGATGGGGCTGTCCCGTCGGGCAGGTCAGCCGGTTCGGCGAACACCTCGACACGCCGGGACTCAAGGGAAGGCAGCGCGTACTTTCCTATCTTTACGGCGCGCTCTACAGCGGGGCATTCGTCGTGAGCGTTCTTCTGTGGTGGGTCGATTGGCGGATGCTCATCCTTGCTCCGCCGCGGGAATTGGGGGTGGGATGGGGGATGGTGGCGTTCGGGACGGCCGGGGCCTACGCCCACGGTCGCTGGTGGCGGTGGGAGTTCTGCAAGCAGGTCTGCCCGATCGGGCTCTACTACACCTTCATGGCCCCGGCACGCTACTTCGGGATTCACTTTCGCAATGAAAAGTCCACCTGCATCGATTGCGATGCCTGCGATCACGTCTGCCCGGTGGACCTCACGCCGCGCGACCTGGCGATGCCTATGCCGATGCGCGGGGGGCTGTCGATCGCCGATGCCCCGGGGTTCAATCACTGCCTGGAGTGCGGCGACTGCATCCGGGCGTGCGAGGAGATGATCCGCCTGCGCGGCCGGGAACCCGTGCCGCTGCTCATGGGGTACTTCCGCGGGCCGCAGCGGATCGACGCGTCGGCCAAGGCGGAGCGGGAGAAAGGAAGGATGGAGGAATCGGTGGTGGTCCCGGCCGGGGAACGGAATTGAGGGCGGGCCATTCTGTACAGGATCCTGTAAACATTCAGTCGCTTAGGGATGGCGTCCAGGCGAGAAACCTGGTCCAAAGGGCGGGATCCGATCGGCATAGGGTCCAGTTTGCGACTCAGTCGCAACTTCTTCGGTTGACGTTATCTTTTGATTTGTTATCTTCTTCGTGCGTTCGGGCGCCAACGGGTCGCTGGTCAGGGGTTCAGGTCATGGATGAAGTCACGCGCGAGCAACTGGTGCGGGAGCATCTGGAGGCGATCCGCAAGCTTCAGGGCGCCGCGGCGGGTGGGGAATCTGGCGCGGAAGGAACCTGGCCCCCGCGGGGGTATTACCTGCTGTGGCACATCGTGGTGGGGATGATGCTTGGGTTCATGGGGGCGGCGGTGAGTCTGCTGCTGAACATCATCGGCGCGCCGCTGTTCGGCGAGGAACCGTTTCAGCTGATCCGGGTCTATCTGACGTTCCCGATGGGGGAGGCGGCGCTTTCGGCCACGGATGGGGCGGTTTTGACGACCGGGTGCATTCTGTACCTGGTGACGGGCGGGCTGTACGGGATCGTGTATCACCTGATCATGAGCGTCTATTTTTCGGGAGCGGGCTTTCGCAAGCGGTTTCTTGTGTCGTCAGCCATCGGTCTGGGGCTGTGGATCGTGAACTTTTATCTCATTCTGTCGTGGCTTCAGCCGGTGCTTCTGGGGGAGGCGTGGATCGTGAAGAACGTGCCGATCCTGGTGGGCGCGCTGACGCACCTGGCGTTCGCCTGGACGATGCTGGCGGTGGAAGCCTGGGGGCGGTTTGAACCCTATCGGCGGGCGTGAGGATGAATCCGAAGTTCTTTTCCGCGATCGCATTCAGAAATAAGGATCACCGCGCCGTTGCCCAGGGGCATTTCGGCCGGCGATCTTCCGGGCGGATCGTGTTCTGGGCGTTGGCCTTGCTGGGCGCGCTGGGGCTCATGCTGGTCGTCAGCTTCTCACGGGCGCAGGAGGATGATTACGGGTACGGGGAGGAGCAAGCGCCTGCCGAGGCGGCCCCGGGGG
>JBGTFI010000592.1:0-2716 GCA_041747335.1 Phycisphaeraceae bacterium
GCCTTGCCGCTGCCCCCGAGCATGACCATCACCATGAACGCGATGCAGATGCCCGGCAGCGTCGCGTGCGAGAGCGCATCGCCCATCAGCGAACGCTTGCGCAGCAGCAGGAACGACCCCACCAGTCCCGCGGCCGCCCCCAGGATCGTGGTGCTCAGCACCACCAGGCGCGTGTTGTACTCGCGCAGCGTCAGCACCTTGAGCAGGTCGTCCAAAGCCGGCCAGGTGATCGTCACATCGGCAAGGGTGAACAGGGTGTTCATGCGTGCGGCTCACGAGCGATGGAGTATCGTAGGCGACGACGGGCGGCGCAAGCAATGAGGCGAAGTTCGAAGGATGATCGGGGGGGGTATGAGAGCCCAGGCGGGTGCCATGCCCTCGCGCAGCGTGGGCATGTGGCGCTGGGGGTGCTGTCGAGAGACTCACTGTGCGTTGCAAGCTCCGTTTGCACTATCCTGTTCTCAGATCGGACGCCGCATGGCCACGCGGACGAGGCCATGGCACCCACCCGGCGCACCATCGCGGCACCCAGGAAGCGCACCATGCACGCACTGGTTCTTGAAAAAGGCGAAGTGAAACTCATCGACCGGCCCGCGCCCCGGCCGGGGGCGGGTGAGGCGCTCGTCCGCCCCTCGCGGATGGGGGTGTGCGCGACGGATCTGGAGCTCGCCCGCGGGTACATGGGCTTTGAGGGTGTTCTGGGGCACGAATTCGTGGGCGTCGTGGAGCAGGTGGCCGACAAGAAGGATGCCAGGTGGGTGAACAATCGCTTGGTCGGCACGATCAACTGCGTCTGCGGGCGGTGTGATCTGTGCCGGGCGGGGTTGCCGGAACACTGCCGCGATCGCACGGTGCTGGGGATCGCCGGGCGCGACGGGTGCTTCGCGGAGCAGTTCACGCTCCCGGTGCGGAATCTGCTGGAGGTGCCCGCACACCTCGACGACGACCGCGCGGTGTTCACCGAACCGCTGGCCGCGGCGTTTCAGATTCCCCGCCAGCTCACGATCGAGGGGCGGCCGTATGTGACGGTGCTCGGCGATGGGCGGCTGGGGCTGCTGTGCGCGCAGGTGATGGCGCAGCGCAACGCGAGCGTGCGGGTGGTCGGAAAGCACCCTGAGAAGCTGGCGCTGTGCGAGAAGTGGGGCGTCAAGCACCGGCTGCTCGGGGAGGTCGGCCTGCGGGCGGATCAGGATATCGTCGTCGACTGCACCGGTTCACGCGACGGGCTGGAGGTGGCCATGCAGATGGTCCGCCCGCGGGGGACGATCGTACTCAAAACCACCGTCGCCACGCGGCATGGCGATCCGCCGGTCGATCTCTCCCCGCTGGTGATTCACGAAGTCAGGCTCCTCGGCAGCCGCTGCGGACCGTTCCCCGAAGCGCTCGAGGCGCTGGCGACGGAGAAGGTCGAGGTGCTGAGCCTCATCACCCGGCGGATGAAGCTGGCCGACGCCGTGGAGGCTTTGAAGCTCGCCGCGAGCCCGGGGGTGATCAAGGTGTTGCTTGAACCTTGAGGGATTCCTCGGCGATCTGTTTCAGATTCCGGTTCTGCTTCGGGCGCGGCGAAGGTCCATGATCTCTCTGCCGGCTCGCTCCTGGTAGTCCTTCCAGCCGATCTCGATGCCTTCCATGAACCGGATGATGCCCAGGCTCTGCGCCTCGTTGAGCAGCCCGCGCATCTCGTCGATGCCGTCCTGCACGCGCTGCCAGGCGCCGATGGCCCGATCGGTGTCGCGCTGCCATTCGAGGCGGCTTTCGCGGGTGAACCGGCCGGTGTTGTAGCGGGCGTAGTTGCCCGGGCGCGGGGTGAAGGAGATCGCTTCGTCCGCGTTACGGGAGATGCTGCTTGAGAGCGCCACCGCCCGCTCGATCAGGGCGTTGCCCTTGGCCTGTCGCTCCTCGGCGCGATCCTTGTAGACCTTCGCCGCCCACTTGATCGTCGATTCACCGAATTCGTTGTACCGCTTCCACCCCGGAAGGTTCAGCAGGTTCCCAAGGTTCTCCGTCGGCCCGTCAAAGCGCCCGGCCAGCCCCGCGGCGATCGCCTGTTCGGCGGTGAGGGTGAGGACCGTCTTGTCGGTGTCCTCGAAAATGATGTCCTGCGACGCCACGCGCGGTGGGAGCTTCTTGTCGATCTGAACCCTGCCGTTCTGATCGCGCCAGGCCGCCACCGTCGCCTCCATGCGGATCATCGGTTCCACGAGGATCGACGGGTGCCGCTTCTTCTCCGCCAGGGCCGTGAGGTCCGCGGCGAGGATCGAGTTCATCTTCGCGTCCACCTCCGCGTTCCCGAAAGACCGCATCGAGTACGCCACCGCCCCGCCCACCGTCGCCCCCGAAGAGATATGCACCGTGTCGCACGCGAACATCGTCCAGATCGAGGCGCTGATGGCCCGGTCCACGATGCAGTGGAAGCGGAATCTCCCCTCGTACTCCTTCATCAGATCCTGAATCTGGACCGTCGTCAGCAGGCTCCCGCCCCCGCTGTCGATGCGGAAGACAATGTGCCGGATGGCCTCGCGCTCGGCGGCATACATCAGGACGTGCTTGACGCCCTCGATATTGATCTCTTCGCCGTACGTGCCGCGCAGGTGAATCTCCAGAAACGCGTTCTTCCCGACATCGCCCGGTGAAGGCTCGGGAACCTCCGGGGCGGTGAGAAGGTCCTCATCGTCGGACGCCTGCGCGGAGGGGGCCGGCGCGGGACGGGTGGGCC
>JBGTFI010000593.1:0-2381 GCA_041747335.1 Phycisphaeraceae bacterium
AATAACGGCGCGGTGCTCACCGGCGCCATATCTCGAACGCCTCCCACGATTAGCCCTCAGGGCAACCTGAGCGGTGGATTCACCATCGCCGGTCCAGCAGGCACTTCCCAGGTCATCACCGTTTCCACCACCTGCAGCGGAATCTCTAGCTTCCCGCAATCGGCCTCGGCGACGTTTACATTCCTCGCCCCCACCCCGACGCCCACCGCTACCCCCCTCCCAACCGCCACCTTTACGCCGCTCCCCACGAATACCCCAACCTCCACCCCCACCGCCACGCCGACGAACACACCGACCAGCACGCCAACTCCCACGGCTACCTCCACCCCCACCAATACCCCGCTCCCGGCGGCTACCAACACGCCGGTGCCAGCGGCGACCAACACGCCCGCCCCCACGCCCACAGCAACCTCGACTCCGCTGACCATCCCGGGGGATACCTTCCTGATTACCCTCGGTGGCTGTGACCCGGCCCCCCAGAACGTCATCGCAGTCTTCCAGCCGCTGGAACCCGGTGCACCAGCGACCGGGACGTTCGTGCCGGTGCAGCGTGGCCCGTCGCCGCGGAGCTTCACTGGTAATCTGCCCTCTTCGCTCACGCCCGGCGCCTTCTATTCAATGTCCGCCGCCGTGAACGACCCCGCCTGCCCTCCAGATGATCCCGAGGTCGAGACCCTCTTCATCTTCGGCCTGAATCCGCCGACGCTCTTCGTGCCCGCGGGTCTGACATTCCTGTGGACGTCCAGCGCGGGCAAGGCCTACGGCGACCCGAGCTTCTTCCAATGGGTCCAGAACGCGAGCATCCATGGCACGCTCCTCACTCACGAGCAGGACTTTCTTGTCCAGACCACCGCGGACGCCGATGGCTTTGTCTGGCAGGTCGGCTACTTCCCGTTCGCTGAGGCCTCATCGCTCGAACTGTCTTTCGAGGGGATGATCGCTTCGGGCGAAGTCTCCTGCGACGACGTTTCCGAGTGCCTGTTCTCCATCAAGCTCCACGAAGTCGCAGCAAAATCCCTGAAGCCACTCCAGCCCGCGATGGACAGCTGGCAGGTCAACCTGGCGGGCGCGTTCCATTCGCCGAAGGGCGCTATGCAGAACGCCTTCGAGTTCGCTGCCCTGCAGGGCAACAAACCGGCCCCGCCGAACTACTCCGAGGCGAAGCCCAAGATCGACCCCGCCTCCGATACCCTCGTCTCCCAACCTTCCGGCCCTCCAACCAACTACTACTTCCGCACCATCCCAACGAAGGCAGGCACCCCGATCGGCCCGCCCTCGGGGTACGTCCGCCTGGAGTGGCTGGGCAAATTCAACGTCCAGATGGCCCCGCCGGAACCGCACGCATGCGTCGCCATGGGCACCTGCGACTTCGAGATGGTTCTGTACGACGTTGAGGTCGAGTCTTACCACGGGTTTATCTCACCCCTGGACAGCCGTCTGGGCTGCTTCATCGTCGTCGAGACCACCACCACCCCCAAGCCCTCATTCTACGGGCCCCTCACTCAGACCTTCCCGACCAAAGGGACCGGCAACATTGTTTGGACCACCAACAGCATCATCTACGAAGAAGGAGCAGTGCTCTGCCCGCCCAAACCCAAGGAGCCGGACTTCCTCGAAGTCATCGTCAACTTCGTCGTCGATGCTGTGAACTGGGTCTCCAAAACGTACGCCGCCATCAAGGACGCGGTCGTCGAGCTCGCCGCCTCCGTCCTCGATCCGCCATGCAATGAACAGTGCGTCGGCACGCTCCTGGATGTGGGACTCATGGCACTCGGCATCCCGCCTTCATTACCGAACTTCGATCAGCTCATGAACGAGGGCCTCGACTACCTGGCCGAGCAGGCCGTGGCCCAAGCGGGTGTCCCGGCAGTTCTTGCCGAAGAGGCGAAAGCCGAAGTCAAAGCCGCGCTCCAGGAGGGCCTGAAGGAGATGCAGAAGGCCTACGCCGACCAGGTCGAGTGGTTGCCGAAGGGTGTGCCGGTTCAACCCGATCCGCTGGGCGCCTACCAGCCTCCCAAGGTCGTCCTGAAGGTCACGAACTCCGCGCCTCCCGGGACGCCGACGGTCTGCTACGCCGGCTCTGAAACCTCCCTCCGGTCCGACCTTCAAAACGAATCGCCGGCCGCCAAGCTGGAGATGACGACCAACGCCAGCAAGATGCTCTACGAGACCAGAACCATCCCGCTCCCGCACCCGGAAGCGGGCGAATCGATTCTCGTGCCTATCGTCCTCAAGCCCTTGCTCGAATGGGGCTACCGCTACGCCTTCCATGGCGAAGCCGCGGCTGGTTGGCGGGCGAGATATACCGGGGGCGAGGTGCAGTTCGTCACTGGCTACAGTGGCTGCTTCAAACACTACAAGTCGCCATTCATCCCCACGCA
>JBGTFI010000594.1:0-9963 GCA_041747335.1 Phycisphaeraceae bacterium
CCGCCCGCCGGACCGCCGCGCCTCGATCAGGGAACATGCAGCGTGACCAGCGATTCGCCATGGCAATGCGCGACGGTGACGATCCAGAACCGCCTGGGCATGCACGCCCGGCCGGCGATGGCCTTCGTCGACGTCGCCAACCACTTCGCCGCCGAAGTGCGCGTCGCCCGCGGAACCCAGGAGGTCGACGGAAAGAGCATCATGCAGATGATGATGCTCGCCGCCACCCACGGCACCGAACTGTGCATCAAAGCCCGCGGCGACGACGCCCCCCAGGTTCTCGAGGCGCTCAAAGCTCTCATCGACAACAAGTTCGACGAAGAATAACCCCCTCCGACCCCGGACCCCGGACCCCAGACTCTAGACCCCTTCCCCCGCGCGATGCACCTCGACCGTGATGTGGACGATCCCCGCTTCCGGCGGCACACGCCTTTTGTATTCCCCCGGCTCCGCGGGTTGCGTCGCCACCAGCGCCGCCTCGGCCGCGTAAATGCCCGGGCCGATGGACCACACGTGCAGGTCCGTCACCCGGTCGCCGTCTTTCTCGAGTGACTTGCGCACCCGCTGCACCACCCTCGGCGGCGCCTGCCGGTCCAGAAGCACGGCCCCCGTCGTCCGGATCAGCCCGATGGACCACTGCGTGATCAACATCGCCCCCACGATGCCCATCACCGGGTCCATCCATCCCCACCCGAAGTACTTTCCACTCAGTAACGCTCCGATCGCCAGCACCGAAGTCAGCGCATCGGCGATCACATGAAAGTACGCCGCCCGCAGGTTGTGGTCGTCGTGATCGTGGTCGCCGCCGTTCTCATCCGATGCGCCCTGATGTCGGTGTCCGTGACCGCCCAGAATCACCGCGCACACCCCGTTCACCAACAGACCGATCACCGCCACCGCGATGGCGCTGTCGAACTGGATCTCCACAGGCCGAATCAACCGGTGGACGCTCTCATATACCATCATCACCGCGAACACCGCCAGCAGCACCGCCCCCGTGAAGCCCCCCAGCGGGTTGACTTTGCCCGTTCCGAACGTGTAGCGAGGATCGGCCGCGTGACGCCGCGCGTAGATGTATGCGAACGCCGTGATCGCCAGCGCCGTCGCGTGCGAGGCCATGTGCAGTCCGTCCGCCAGGAGCGCCATCGACCCGAACGCCAGCCCCGCGACGATCTCCACCACCATCATCACCGCCGTGATGACGATCACCACAATCGTTCGCCGCTCGCCCGGCCGAACCTGCTCCTGCCCGAAGGTGTGTTCGTGCTCAAGCGGTGAAAGGCGCGGCGTGGTCATCGGAAGCTCCCATCAACAATAGAGTATACTGTCTGCTGACTGGATCAAGCGCGCTCCCAGGGGCCGCGCCTCTGGACTTCGATGCAGCCACCCTTCAGCCAAGCAGGGACATTCGCGGGCGGATTCGGCTGAGGGTATGTTAGAGCGAAAGCATGTTTCGCCGGTGAGCACCTTGACGTTGCGGATCGCCGATCCGGGTACTTGAGGGATAAGCATGATCGCCGAGGCGCTGCGGCAGATGATCGAGCGGAAGCTGACGACCGCTTCGGAGATCAGCGAGCTCACGGGCGTGGCGACCTCGACGGTGTACCGGTGGATTCACGGATCAAGCGAACCGGACTTCGGGGCGATGCGCCTGCTGCTCAGGCACCTCCCGTCCATCGAGGCGCAGCAGGCGATTCTGAACGTGTTCACCGCGGGAACGCCCTGGCAGTTCTTCCGGACGGATGCGGAGATGGACCTCAACCGTGACGGCCGCGTGGACCATGAGGACGCGATGACCGCTTCGATCGAGTCGGTTCGGGCGGCCAGCGAGTCGCTGTCGCGCCTGCGCGGTTCGTGCGAGCGCGTCCCGGGACTGGGCAAGCCGGAGGTGACGGAACTGGTGGAGATCGTGGGCGAAGTGATCCGCCAATGCACGCTGGTGCAGCGGATCATCACCGACATGGTGGAGCGCCGGAAGCAGGCCAAGGGGTGAGGGCCTGGGGTCTTGGGTTCGGTCTTAGGGCGTACTGCGCGCGCTGGGGATGGGAAGGATGCGGACCTGATCGCTCGAGGGTGCTTACGGTCGACCCTCCGCGCTCACCGCCGCGATCTGGAAGGTGGCGGGTTCGCCGCGGCCAGGCGCGTTCTCCGCGGTCAGGTAGGAGAAGCTGGGCTCGATCAGGACCACGGGCTTGCGGGCGACGTGGCAGCCGCAGACGGCCGCGGCGGCGCTCAGAACGAACAGGCTCAAAAAAAGCTTTCTCGTCTTGGGCACGTTGGATTCTCCGTCATCCTGGGTTGGGTTTTCTTCCCCTGTCGGCGGGCCAGACGCCCGCCCCACCGCGCGGCGCCCCTCACCGGTTGCGACCATCGGCAGGATGCGGGGCCGGCCTGAATCGGCGGCGGGTCCGGGGCGTTATCGGGCGGGGGATGGGTGGATCAGATCGGCTGGGAGACGGGCTGGGTGGGGATCGATCCGGTTATTCGGACGGTGCGGCCGGCGCGGGATGGTGCGCGGGGAGGGAGAGGATGAAGTCGCTTCCCCGGCCCGGCTCGGAGTGGACGGTGAGCTGGCCCCCGTGTTCCTCGATGATGCGCCGCGCGGTGGGGAGGCCGAGGCCGGTCCCGCCCTTCTTGGTGGAGTGGTAGGGCTGGAAGATGCGAGAGACCTGATCGGGTTCGATGCCCGGGCCGGTGTCGGTGACGTGGATGCGCCATTCAGGTTGGGAGGCGTCCCTGCGTTTTTCGGTGCGGAGGATCAGTTCGTCGGCGCCGCCGTGGGGTTGGCCGGATTCACGGGCCTCGGTCATGGCCTGGAGGGCGTTGATCATGAGGTTCAGCAGCGACTGCTTGAGGTGCGCCGCGTCGGCGAGGATCCGTGCCTGCTGGGGCGCGAGCTGGGTGCGGAGGTTGATTCGCGCGGCGGCGGCCTGGGGATGGAAGAAGTCCGCGAGTTCCTCGAGCAGTGCGTGGAGGTCGACGGGTTGGAGGTCCAGGCGGATTCGTCCCGCGAACCTGAGGAAGTCTTCGAGGATCTCGCGCAGCCGGCGGGTCTCGCGCGCCAGGGTGTCGAAGCGGCGATGGATGCGGGCGATCTGAGCGGCGTGCTGTTCGCCTTCGGGCAGAAGGTCGTTGAGTTGGAGGAGGTCTTCCTGGAGGAGCTGGATGTTCAGGTTGATGGTGGAAAGAGGGTTCTTGATCTCGTGGGCCAGTCCGCCGGTGAGGGTTCCGAGTTCGGCCAGTCGTTCGGCGGCACGGGCGCGCTGTTCGAGGCGTCGGACGCGCTGTTCGGTTCGCCGGGTGGCGACCCAGACCAGCGGGACGGTGAGCGCTACGCCGACCGCCAGTCCGATCCAGAAAAGTGTCATGTCGGGGAGGATAACGGTGAGACGGTTGTGCGTCACGACATCCATGATGCGGCCTGGGAGTTGCCCAGCGTCGCGGGATGTGCCCGGCCATCGGAGTGGGACGTTCCGCTTCACTCAATAACGCCCTGTCCGACCTGACGCCGGACAGGCGGATGCTCAAAAAGGCGATGGACTCTGTGGAAAAGGCGTAAGCCCGGCGCGCCGCAAGTTTACCCACGCCCGCCCGCGCGGCCGCCCCGGCCGGTCCCCTTCTCGCCAGACCACTCCTTCGACCAGTTAAGCGACCACAGCCCCGTCCCGATGACCCTGCCCTGCGTCGGCGGGCGGCCGACTTCGCTGTGCCTTCCCGAAGCATCCCCCATCGCGACATTGATCCCATTGCGATGGCGTTCGATGGCGAAGCGGCCCATGAACTGACCGGTCGCGTGCGACTGGTCGCCGCGTGTCAGGTCAACCGGCCGCACATCGTTCATCCCCGGCCAGGAGCCCACCCAGATGCTGTCGCCGAACATCGGCGAGTTCGAGGCCGCGGGAATGTCGTCGATGTTCGCGAAGAAGAAGTTCAGCCGCGCGGCGAATTCGTTCGGCCAAAGAGGCGCCGATGTCGGCATGTACCACAGGTTCAGGCCGTAGCTTCCGTATCCGCCGCCGCGATTTCCTGAATCGAAACCGAACTCCCAGGCGGTCGTGGCCGAGCCGCCCGTACCGGTGCGCGTGGTCATCGGGCAGAGCATCACCTGCATGCTCCCCTGCGTCGAGCGCTTGGCGTTGTTCTCGTAGCCCTCATCGCCCAGGTAGTGCGCCAACTCGTGGTGCCAGTATTCGCCCGGTTCGTGGGAGAAGTTGGGGAACAGCCCGCCCCAGTCCGCGGCGTAGTTGTGCATGCCCTGCGCGAGCTGGCGCTGCTGGGCGAGGCACTTGGTCCCCATGGCCGCCAGCCGCGCCTCCCCCAGCGCCGGGAGCAGCAGCGCGATGAGGAGGGCGATGATCGAGATCACCACCAACAGCTCAATCAGCGTAAACCCGCGCCATCGACGATGTTGAGACATGTAGCTCTCCTTGGCCTGCCGAGACGTGCTTCCCCACGAGTGTGGTATCTTATCACGATAGCCATACCAAGATCAATCCCCCACACCCTAAACCCTAAACCCCACACCCTGCTCCAATGCCCATCCCCCCCCACGACATCATCGACGTCGACGCGCGAGTCCCCGCTCTCTCAGCCGCGGAATCCATCTACCTCCCCGAAGTCTTCAAGGGCCTGGGGACGACGCTCAAGCACGTGGTCGGATCGATCGGCCGCGGCCGGCGCAACAAGGCCATGTGCTACCCCGAAGAGCGCCGCGAGCACCTGCCCGTGGGCGAAGGCGGGCTGTACAAGGGCAACTACCGCGGCGTCCACCGTCTCAACCGTGATGAGGAAGGCCGCGTCCGCTGCGTGGCGTGCTTCATGTGCGCCACGGCCTGCCCCGCCGAGTGCATCCACATCGAAGGCGCCGAATCGCCCTGGGACGACCGCGAGAAGTACCCGGTCAAGTTCGACATCGACGAACTGCGCTGCATCTACTGCGGCATGTGCGAAGAAGCGTGTCCGGTGGACGCGATCGAGCTGACCCCCGTCTACGACATCGTCGGGCTGACGAGGCAGGAGATGATCTTCGACAAGGAGAAGCTGCTGGCCGTCTACGACCAGACGGTGGGCGACAAGCCGATGTAGGTCCGGCTGTGCCGGACAGCCCCAGGTAGGTCCGGCTGTGCCGGACGAGAGGGAAGCGAGATTCTCATCGCGCGGGATGTCGTTGATAGAGGGGGGTTTCGGGGACGCAGACCACGCTACGATGACAAGCCCTCCATCCCCCGGATATCCATCCCCCGGATATCCACCACCTCCATCCCCGCCCGACGCGCCGATTCGATCCCAAGATCCGTGTCCTCGTACGCCCGGCAAAGCCCCGGCGGGATGTTCAACCTTCGCGCGGCCTCCAGAAACACGTCAGGCGCCGGCTTGGGGTGGGTGACGTCCTCGGCGGCGACGATGGCGTCGAACCAGTCGTAGACGCCGATCTTTTTCAGGGATCGTTCAGCCGAGGCGCGCACACTTCCGGTGGCGACGGCCATCGGCACCCGGCCGCGGTGCTCGCGGGCGATGGCGACGACGTGCGGGACCGCGGCGATGTGGTCGGAGAGGGCGTAGTAGGCCTGTTCTTTCTCGTGGGCGACGGCGCCGGGGTCGAGTGCGAGGCCGGCCTCTTCAGCGAGCATGGCGACGATGCGCTGGGTCGGCACCCCGCCAAGCTGATAGAAGCGTTCTTCGGAGAAGTGGATGGCGTAGCGCTCCATCGTCTGTTTCCAGGCGATGTAGTGCGCGGGCATGGTGTCGACGAGGGTTCCGTCGCAGTCGAAGACAAGGGCGGCGGGTCGGCCGTTGGCGGATGTTTCGCTCATCACGGGGATTGTAGCGGGGGGCGGGGCGTTACATGCCCACGAGGACGAGGGTTCGCCACGGCGAATCTCACCTGGGCGGACATGGCACCCAAGGCAGCGCCTATGCCGGAACCGCCTGCGCCCCGGTTCCCTCAACCAGCAGCCGCCTCGCATGAAGCGGCGAATCGAAGCTCTGCCCGAACAGGCGCAGGACTTCCTGGATGGAGGTGATGCCGTCGGCGACTTTCTGGAGGGCGTCGGCGGCGAGGGGGCGCACGCCGTTCTGGAAGAAGCGCCTGCGCATCTCCTGCTGGCGCGGGCCTTCGGTGAGCCACAGACCGGTGTCTTCGTCGATCATCACGATCTCAAACACACCCACCCGGCCACGGTAGCCGTAACCGTGGCAGGCCTCGCAACCTTTGGGGTCAAAGAGCATGGGCGGTGGGGTGAGCGCCAGGTGCTGGAAGAAAGCGACCTCGTAGCCTTTGATCTCGCGCGGCTGGGCGCAGTCGGGGCATAGCTTGCGCACGAGGTTCTGGGCGATGACCAGGCGCAGCGCCCCGCCGAGGATGTAGTACGGCACGGAGAGATAGTGCATCGCCTCGATCGCGCCCGCCGAGTCACGGCCGTGGACCGATGCCAGAACCAACCGCCCCGTCAGCGCCGCCCGCGCGGAGATGCACGCCGAAGCCTTGTCCCGCACCTCGCCCACGACCAGCACGTCCGGATCCACCCGCAGAAGCGTCCGCAAGCCCTCTTCCATCGTGATGCCGTGGCGTTCATTGACTTCAAGCTGACGCACCCCCGGAAGGTCGAACTCCACCGGATCCTCGATCGACACCGCGACGCGCTGCTTGAGATCCTCAAGCGTCGTCAGCGCGTAAAGCGTGGTGGTCTTGCCCGATCCCGTCGCGCCGGCGATGAGGATCAGACCGTGGCGGTTGCGCATCGCGCTCTGGACGTTGAAGAGATCGCGTTCGCCCAGCCCCAGGCGGTCGATGGTGTATCCGTGTTCGGGGCGGATGAGCAGGCGCAGGTGGGCGGCCTGCCTTCGCGGGGAGGTGGGGATGATGGTGACTCGGACATCGCGCGTCTCATCCTCAAGCTGCCAGCGGAACTGGCCTTCGAGCGGGACGAAGGTTCCGTCGATGTCGAGGTTGGCGGCGACCTTGAGCTGGTTGATGATGCGCTTGTAGCGTTCGTAGGACATCAACTCCTTGAGGTGGATCGCGCCGTCCACGCGGTAGCGCAGCGTCGCGGTGTCGCCGGTCGGATCGAGGTGGATGTCGGTGGCGCGGTCTTCGACGGCCTGCTCGACCATGCCGAAAAGGGGCTGAGGCAGCGACACGAGCGATCGCGGGGCGGGCGATCGGGAAGGGCGAGCCTCGGCTGACGACATGCGGGCGATTCTCCCAGGGCTGCGAAAAGCCGGACGCGGTTCCCCGCGGGCGCCGCGTCCGGATAACTTCAAGAAGGCCGGGCCGGTCAGCGGCGTGACGCCGTGACCGAACCCGGCTCCGCTCCCACCTGAGACAATTTCGGCATCCCGGCGGCGCGACTCCACCGTTGGCGCGCAAGGATCGCCCGGTCCTTGCGAAATCCTCGTACCTCGCGTTGTCAGGCGGCCGCTCTCTAGGCCCGGTCCCATGGGAACCGCGGCCGGTCGGGATCGTCCTGATACCCCACCAGCCCGTAATCGACGAAGCGGTACTCGAACGTCCCGTCCTTGAAGAGGTCCACCACGCCGTAACCGGCCTCGAACTCCGGGCGATAGGTCAGTGGCCGCCGCCAGTAATCCGCGCACACCGCGCCGCCGCAGATGAAGTGGATGCCCAGGTAACGGCAATGGTCCACCTGGTGATAGTGCCCGCTGAGGCAGAGCTTGATGTTGGGAAACTTCCGGAAAAGCTCGAAGATGCGCACCACATCCATGTGAACGCAGTCATTGGAGATCACCAGCCCGTCGGGGTGCTGCCGGGCGAGCGGCTCGAAGAAGCACGTCACCGTGAGGATCGGCGCGTGCGAGGCGATGACGATCGGCGTGGCCGCATCGGTGCGTTCGAGGTCGCCGGCAAGCCACTGGAACTGCGCCTCATCGAGGTTGATCTGAAACCCGTTCCACCCGCCGCGCTGCGTGTTGTCCAGCACGATGAAGTGCCAGCCGAGATGGTCGAAACTGTAGTAGGGCGAGGCCAATTCCAACTCTCCCAGCGCCATGCCCTTACCCGGAAACGGCGTTGATTCGTCGCCCAGATCCCACCCGAAGTTCACATCGTGATTGCCCAGCGCATGACGGACGGGGATCGAGCAGTGTTCGCGCATGATCCGTTGATAGGTCGCCCACTGCTTCGCCGCGGATTCGCGCTCCGCCCAGAAGGCGTCCGTGATGATGTCGCCGGTGTGGAGAATGAACCGCGGGGCGTCGGCCATCGCATGCACATGCGCCAAAGCCTTGGGATACCCCTCCTCGGTTGCGCAGAACGGGATCGTGTGCCCGACGTGCGTGTCCCCGAAGTGAACGAATCGAAACGCCCGCTCACCCCCCGCCCCCGGAAGTGCCCCCGCCCCCGGAACGGCCGCGTACGCGCGGCTCCCGGCGATGTACCGCCCCGCGGCTCCGCCGCCCCCCAACGCAACGGCCCCCTTGATGAAATCACGTCGATGGATCGGCGTCATCAATGCCTCCATTTCTGATCCCTCCGCGCGGATGGCCTCACACCGCCAACCGCCTGCCCAGGCGATCCATCGCCTCCTCCACGTTCTCCCTGCTGCTGAACGCGCTGATGCGGAAGTAGCCTTCCCCGGCTGCGCCGAACCCGCTCCCGGGGGTGCCCACGACGTGCGTTTCGGAGAGCAGCCTGTCAAAAAACGCCCAGCTTGACAACCCATCGGGGGTCTTAAGCCAGACATAGGGTGCATTGACCCCACCGTACACCTCCAGACCCAGGGCGGACATCGCTTCGCGGATGATGCGGGCGTTTTCGAGATAGAACGCGATGAGCTTGCGGATCTGCGTCTTGCCCGCGTCGCTGTAGGCCGCCTCCGCCCCGCGCTGAACGATGTAGGAGACGCCGTTGAACTTCGTGCTCTGGCGGCGGTGCCAGAGTTTGTGCAGCTCCACCTTCTCTCCCCCGGCCATGCCGCGCAGCCCCTTGGGCACCACGGTGAACGCGCAGCGCACGCCCGTGAACCCCGCGTTCTTCGAGAAACTGCGGAACTCGATCGCCACATCACGTGCCCCCGGAATCTCGTAGATCGAGTGCGGCAGGCTTCCATCCGTGATGTAGGCTTCGTAGGCGGCGTCAAAGAGAATCAGCGCCTCGTTCGCGCGGGCGTACTCGACCCACCTGGTGAGCGTTTCTCTGGAAGCCGTCGCCCCGGTGGGGTTGTTGGGATAGCAGAGGTAGATGACATCGACCTTCCGATCCGGCAGGGGGGGGGTGAAGCCGTTCTCAGCCGTCATGGGCAGGTACACCAGCCCCTCGTACCGCCCGTTCTCGTCCGCCGGGCCGGTGTTCCCCGCCATGACGTTCGTATCGACGTAGACGGGATAGACCGGATCGCACACGGCGATGGTGTTGGCGTGCCCGCTCATCCCGCAGGAGAGGATGTCCAGGATGTTGCCGTTGTCGCACTTGCTCCCGTCGGAGATGAAGACTTCATCGGGATGGATTTCGCACCCGCGGGCGGTGAAGTCGTTTGCGACGATCGCCTCGCGGAGGAAAGGGTATCCCTGCTCCGGCCCGTAGCCGCGGAAGGTCTCGCGCCGGCCCATGTCATCGACGGCCCGGTGCATGGCTTCGAGGATCGCCTCCGGCAGCGGCTCGGTGACATCGCCGATGCCCAGGCGGATGACGCGGGCATCGGGGTTCTCCTTCGAAAACGCATTCACCCGCCGAGCGATTTCGGGGAAGAGGTATCCGGCTTTGAGTTTGAGGAAGTTTTCGTTCAGCCAAGGCATGGACACATTCCCGATGGGTTCACAACTTGAAACCTGCCAACTTGCAACTTGCCAACTCCGCTACCCCACCGCCGTTCCGAGTTTTTCCGCCGCCCAGCGCCGTGCCGTTTCCATGGCGGCGTCGAACTTGGCCGGATCCTTCCCCCCCGCCTGCGCCATGTCCGGCCGCCCGCCGCCGCTGCCGTCCGCCGCCTGGGCGACTTCGCGCAC
>JBGTFI010000595.1:0-2172 GCA_041747335.1 Phycisphaeraceae bacterium
GTGAGCAGCGGGCCTGCCTGATCCGGGTCTTGGGCGACGTGGACGATGCGAAGGCGGCGCTGGGGGCGGTGAGCAGGCTGGGGCCGGGGCTGGTGAGGTGGTGAGGGGAAACTTTCTCCCCACCGTAGCACCATCGTAGCATCGACCCTTTCGCGACTCCCCCGGTTTTCACATTTCCCTTTGTTTTTCAACGTCCGCGGGAGGGCTCGAACCTCCAACCTTCGGCTCCGGAGGCCGACGCTCTATCCAATTGAGCTACGCGGACATCGGCTTTCTCCGACGCATCATAGCACACTCGCCGACCCCGCAAAACGTCCCCTTGAACGCGCCGTTATCTGACGAAATGCGCGGCTCATCACTTTTTCCGGGAAGAACACCGAACCCCTCGGATACAATAAGAGTAGATACACTTATGAAGGAGCCTGCCATGTCACGCCATCCACCCCTTGAAGTCGCCCGCAGGGCCGTCCGCAAGGAAGTCTGCACCGTCTGCTACCGCCGCCCGCCGCTGAGCGAGGGCAACGGGCCGGGGTTCGCAAGGCCCTGCGAACCGGCCTGCGCCATCTTCGTCAACCTCCCGGCTTTGATTCGCATCGTCCACCAGGTCCATACCCCCACCCTCGGCGGGTACGAGAACGCGATGCGCAACCTCATCTGTCAGGACTGCGAACTCTCCCCCAACGCCGGGGATTACTGCTCCAAGCGCACCGATGAGTCCTGCACCCTCGCCCGCTATGAGGGCCAGGTGATTGACATTCTCGAACGCATCCAACTGGCGCGGCACAAGACGCATTGACCCACACGCGGCCTCACTCAATCCCGTAAAGCCCCTTGTACGCCGCTTCCAGCAGCGGCTCGCGCCCGTCGGGCAGGCGGTCCTCGGTGAGCGACCAGAACATCACCCCCCCGTAACCTTCCTTGCGCGTCCACTCTCCCTTGAGTCGGCTCGACCGCGCATCATCGTATCCAATGAAGCTGTTGCCATCCGGGGCGTAGAGGTACGGAATCTGCGCCTGCTCGTCCCACTCCATCCGCCAGCCGTCCTCGATCAGCGCCGGGATGGCGCGGTACGGCCGGGTGAAGTAGGTGTTCCACCCGTCGGTGTTCTCGACGAACGGTTTGGGATGGCGGAACCCCTTGGCGTACAGGGGGATGCCCACCACCAGCTTTTTTCGTGGAATCCCGCGCGTTTCCGACCAGTAGGTCATGCTCTTCTCCACCGAGTTCTGGCGCGGGTTCGGATCGTCCGCGCGCGAAAAGAGCGGCGCGTGGTGCCCGGTGTACTGCGCGAACGGCCCGGTCATGTCGTAGGTCATGACGTTCAGGAAGTCCATGTGGTCATCGAGCAGCTTCGCATCGAGCGCATCGGCGCTGCGGCCGTAGCTGACGATCGCCATGATCAGCTCGTAGCGCTTGCCGTGCTTCGCGTCCAGTCGATCCAGACCGCGCCGGTATTCCCTGACCATCAGGTCGAAGCCCGCCTTTTCGTCGTCCGTGTCGGGGTATTCCCAGTCGATGTCGATCCCGTCGTAGTCGGCCTCTTCGACCAGGCGCAGCGTTTCGCGTACGTGCCGCATGACCGCTTCGGGGCTGTGCGACATCGCGCGGAAGTAATCCTCGCTGCCCCATCCGCCCAGCGACAGCAGGATGCGGACGCCGTGGCGGTGGGCCTCATCCGCAAGCGCCCGGCTGGGGACCGTCGGCGCATGGCGCACGGCCCCGTCGGGCGTGCCCAGGACGAACGCGTGGCAGATGTGCGTGAACCACTCGTACCGCATCCCCGGCAGCAGCGTCGTGTCGCGCCCCGAGTAGTACGCCAGGAAGATCGGCTTATCGCTCACCTGGTCCTGGGCGCGGACCGGCTGGAGCGCGAGCAGGCACAACACGGTCATCAGCGTGATCGTTCGCATGAAGAAGGCTCCTCGCGGTTGCTGGGTCTGTTGCAAGGGATCGATGGGGACGTATTTTAGCAGAGACCGCGGCTGAGGGCGCGACGATCTCGAGGGGCCTTTCAAGAGAGGGATGGCGGATGACGCAGCGAAAATGTGCGCTGGTAACCGGCGCCGGAAGCGGAATCGGACGGGCCGCCTCGGTGCTGCTGGCCGAGGCGGGCTATGACCTGGCCCTCGTGGCGCGAAGCGAGGCGCCGCTCCAGAAGACCGCGGAACTCGC
>JBGTFI010000596.1:0-4461 GCA_041747335.1 Phycisphaeraceae bacterium
AAGACCGAACGCATGTTCGATGGCCTGCGCAAGGCGGGGTTGCCGGAGGCGTGACGCCACTGTCTCACTGCCCGGCGGCACCCTCCGGCGCGGGCTTGCCGGATGTTCTTCCTCTTGGGGGCGGGCTGACGCGCGGATCGGCAACCACCCTACGGGGGCGGACCCGTCAGCGTGACGCCCCGGCCCCCTTTCGCATCCGCTCGAAGCTCATCGAGATGTGGGCGCGATGGATCAGCGCAGCGGCATGGACGTCGCCTATCCGCAGCGCCCGGCGCACGTCGCTGATCTCCCGGCGAAACACCTCGACCTCATCCCTCAGATCGATCAATGACGCGAAAACCGACTTGAGCCAGATGCGGGTGGTCTGGAAATAGAGCCTCTCGCTGATCTCGCGCAGCGGCTCGCTCGCCGTGAGCCCCAGAAACGCGATGAAGAATTCCATGTTCAGCTCTGCAAAACGACGGGGGTCGGGTGCTGCCAGGAGCGCCCTCGCACGTTCGGAAAGGGCCTCGAACTCGGCGATGATTGCCGGGGACGGGACGACCGGATCGAGCTTTCCGATCATCTCGGCCAACTCCAGGCGAAGGCGGTAGGTCTGTACGAGTTCCCCGATGTCCACGTCGGTCACGAATGTCCCGACACCATGAACCGATTGGAGCAGCCCCTCGCTTTCCAGTCGCGCCAGCACACGGCGGAGCGGCGTGCGGCTGATGCCGAACTCGGCGGCGAGGATCTCCTCCGACAACCTTGCTCCTGGCGCGTAGTCCAGCAGGCAGATCCGGGTGCGAATCTCGTCGTGCATCCGTTCGAAGCGGTCGCGCGCGCTGCCAGCAAATCCGTTGCTCGCGATGTTCATCAAAGTTCCCTCATGCCGTCCGCCGATTCACGATGCCTTCACGCCCCATCCCTATGCGCTCCCTGCCGAAAAGGCGCGCGCATCCTGTTCCCGCTGCAGCGGACGCTGCCCTACCCCATGAAACCCACGTGCTTGATATCCCATTGAATGTACACAACACCGCGCGACGCGATCCCCGTGCCGGGAATCATCGCAAGTCTCATGGATTTTCGAAAGGATTATTTCTTGACAGAGCAAGTCTGCTTGCAATGATGTGCACAACAGAAAAATCCTCGGTCTCACGGGGTGCAACCACTCAACAAGGGAGGACGGAACGATGAATTCTCTGAAAACCACCCTCGCCACCGTCATCGCGTTCGGTGCATCCGCTGTCGCGGTTACGGCCGGTCCCCTGATGGACCGGATCGCATCCGGTGCGCCGATCCGCATCGGCTTCGCGAACGAGGTGCCTTTCGCCTATCCCGACGCGAGCGGGGCGCCCAAGGGGTTCGTCAACGCCCATGCGATCGGAGTGCTCGCGAAGATGGGTCATACGAACATCGAGCCGGTCCAGACCGAGTGGGGAGGTCTCATTCCCGGCCTGCAGGCGGGGCGCTTCGACATCATCACCGGCGGCATGAACATCCTCGCGTCACGGTGCAGCAACATCGCCTTCTCCGAGCCGATGGCGCGGGTCGGGGATGCCTTCCTCGTGCAGGCGGGCAATCCCAAGGGCATCGGCAACTACGACGACATCCGCGAGAGCGGCGCGATCATGGTCACGGGTGCGGGATATTCGAACATCGAGGCCGCGAAGGCCGCAGGTGTCGCCGAAGGCAATATCATGCAGGTGCCGGGCCCGACCGAGATACTCGCGGCAGTGCGGGCCGATCGCGCCGACGCCGGCGCGGGCACCTACTTCACCATGAAGCAACTCGCCGACAGCACGGGCGGCGCGCTCGCGGTGACCGATCCCGCCGCGATGCCCGAAGACTCCATCAACTGGGCCGGTATCGGCTTCAGCAAGGCGGACCAGGATTTCGTCGCTGCCTTCAACGCGGCGCAGACCGCCTATCTCGGTTCCGCGGAGATGATGGCGGCGGTCGCCGAGTATGGTTATGGCGAGGGCTCGCTGCCGGGCGACGTGACCACCGAATGGGTCTGCGCGAACCGCTGACCTCGCCCGGGGGGCGGCCCGGCCGTCCCCCACCGTCCCGGCACGGGGGGCGCCGATGCCGATTTGGGAATTCCTCGAAACCTACGGCTGGCGCATCCTCGGCGGTGCGGTCGTCACTGCCGAGCAGTTCATACTCGCGGCACTCGTGGCTATCACCGTGGCGTTGCTCGCGGGTCTGGGCAAGCTCTCGGGAAACTGGCTGATCCGCGGGACCGCGGTGGTCTACATCGAGCTCTTTCGCGGCACGTCCCTGCTGGTCCAGCTGTACTGGATCTTCTTCGTGCTCCCGCTGTTCGGCATCACCCTCGACAAGTTCACGGCGGGCTTCCTCTCGGTGGGCTTGAACATCGGGGCCTATGGCGCCGAGCTCGTGCGCGGCGCGATCCGATCGGTGCCGAAAGGACAGTGGGAGGCTGCCTATGCCCTCTCGATGTCGCCGGCGAAGCGGATGCGCCGGATTATCCTGCCCCAGGCGCTGGCGATCATGCTGCCGTCCTGGGGCAACCTGCTGATCGAGCTTCTGAAGGGGACCGCGCTCGTCTCGCTCATATCGGTCGCGGATCTCATGTTCGAGGCCAAGCAGATCAACGCCTCGACCTTCCTCTCGGCGGAGGCCTTCGGAACCGCGCTGGTCGTCTACTACATCCTCGCCCGGTTCCTCGTGACCCCGTTCATGCGCGGGCTAGAGCGCGCGATGGCACGGAGGCTGGGCCGCACATGAGGTTCGACTGGATCTGGGAGTTCACCGCAGAGATCCTGCCACGCCTGCTCGCGGCGACGCTGAACACGCTCATCGCCGCCGGCGTCGGCTACGCCATCGCGGTCGTGCTCGGCCTTGTGCTCGCGCTCGCGCAACGCACACCCTGGACGCCGCTGACGAAGGTCGTGCGCGAGTTCGTCGAGTTCATCCGCTCGACCCCGCTTGTCCTGCAGATATTCTTCGTCTTCTACGTGGGGCCGCAGTTCGGCATCCGCCTGTCGCCCTGGACGGCGGGCATGATCGCGATCGGGCTGCACTACTCGGCCTATCTCTCCGAAGTCTACCGTGCGGGCATCGAGGCCGTGCCCCGGGGGCAGTGGGAAAGCTGCCGGGCGCTCAATCTCTCGACCCGCGACACCTACCTGCGCATCATCATTCCGCAGGCCTTGCCGCCTTCCGTGGCCGGAATGGGCAACTATCTCATCGGCATCTTCAAGGACACTCCGATGCTGAGCGTGATCGGCGTGGCCGAACTCATGCACACCGCCAACGCCATCGGATCCGAACACTATCGCTTCCTCGAACCTTATACCCTCGTCGGCGTGATCTTCCTCGCGATCTCCCTGCCCGCGGCAGGGTTCGTTCGGATCTTCGAGGGCTGGGTGCGCCGCAAGCTGGGACTCTGACACATGGACATGTCCGCCTATCCGCTGGAACTTCCCGAGGGCGACCGCCCGATGGTCCGTTTCATGAACGTGACCAAGAGCTACGGGACGCTGACCGTGCTGGACAACCTCGACCTCGATGTTGCCGAGGGCGAGATGGTGACGGTCATCGGCCCCTCGGGCTCGGGCAAGACGACGGTGCTCCGGATGCTGATGACGCTGGAGACGATCAACGGCGGGGTGATCTATGTTGACGGCAAGCCGCTGACACACATGGAGCGGGATGGTCGGCTGGTACCTGCGAACGAGCGTTACCTGCGCGAGATGCGCGCCTCGATCGGGATGTGCTTCCAGCACTTCAATCTCTTTCCCCACATGACGGCGCTGCAGAACTGCATGGAGGGGCCGGTCCAGGTGCTGCGTCTGCCGAAGGCCGAGGCGCGCGACCGTGCCGAGGAACTCCTCTCCATGGTCGGCATGATCGAGAAGAAGGACCAGCATCCCTCACGCCTGTCCGGCGGCCAGCAGCAGCGGGTGGCGATCGCCCGCGCGCTTGCCATGCGGCCCAAGGTCATGCTGTTCGACGAGGTGACATCGGCGCTCGACCCCGAGGTGATCGGCGAGGTGACGACCGTGATCCGCAAGCTCGTCGCCGAACACAACCTGACAATGCTGATGGTCACGCACCAGATGGGCTTCGCCCGGGACATCTCGGACCGCGTCTGCTTCTTCTACAGTGGCAAGATCGAGGAGCAGGGACCGCCGGACCAGCTCTTCGGCAATCCGCAACGCGAGCGCACCCGGCAGTTCCTGTCGGCGGTGAAGGATGCCGGTTGAGATGGGTGTCACGCTTGCCGACATCCTCGCCGCGCGGCGGGTGATCAGGGGCGCAGCCGACGCGACACCGTTTGTGCCCTCGCCCTTCATGTCGGCGCGGGCGGGGCAGGAGTTCCTGCTCAAGCTCGAGAACATGCAGCCGATCGGCGCCTTCAAGCTGCGCGGCGCGCTCAACGCGGTGATGTCTCTCCCCGAGGGTGTGGGAGGCGTCACCTGCTGCTCGACGGGCAATCACGGCCGCGGCGTG
>JBGTFI010000597.1:0-6092 GCA_041747335.1 Phycisphaeraceae bacterium
AACGATGCCCCGCTGACCGACACCGCGACGCCGCATCGCGCGTTGGACTTCACCCATGATCGCCACGCGAACGCTTCTTCCTGCCGGACTGCTCTGCCTGGCGACGGCGCTCTTGTCCTTCGGTTGCACGAGCTCCTCAAAACCACTCGGCGAGGACGAGCGCGTTTCCCTCACCCTCTGGTCCGCCTCGGACGACCGGCGATTCACATACCTGGAGGTGTCGCCGCTCGGTGAGCTGAGCTTCTCCGGCGGGCAGGAGGCCGCACGGCGCGAGGCGCTCCCGGTGCTGACGCTCACTTCCGAACAGCTTGCCCGCGTACGGTCCATTCTCGACACCCACGGGCTGTATCACCTGTCCAGCCCCGGATGGGACAAGAAGGACAAGGTGCGATACGAGCTGCGCCTGCGACGGACCGGGCTGGCCGGGCGGACCCTCCGCACCGGCGACGACCGCACGCCGGGCGTGCGCGATCTGCACGACTACCTCTTTTCCCTTCAGGCCGAAAAACGCTATCGCGTCCCGCTGCCGTCAGGGGCGAATTGAATGCCCGCAAGGAACGACCGTCTTTCCCCATGCACCCGCACCCGCTACGATGCCCCCTCCCGCGATCGACCTCTGATGAAGGGACCGCCTTGGCCAGTCGAACCTACATCCGCGACCTCAGCCCCAATCAGCTCATTGACGGCGTCTACGCGGTCCAGAACTGCCAGCTCGGCAAGACCAAGAACGGAAAGCCCTTCCTCAAGTGCCTGGTCGGCGATCGCTCTGCCAGAACCCCGGGGCGGATGTGGAACATCACCGAGGAGATGTTCAACGAGCTGCCCACCGACGGGTTTGTCTACCTCGAAGGGCAGACTCAGCCGTACCAGGGCGAGATTCAGGTCATCATTCAGTCGATCCGCGTCGTCAAGCCTTCGCCGGAAGAACTCGAAGACCTCCTGCCCCACACCCAGTTCGGCATCGAAGACATGCTCGCCGAGCTGCGCGAACGCCTTGCAACGGTTCAGCACCCGGCCCTGCGGGCGCTGGTCGACGCTTACCTCAATGACGAACCCCTCATGGCCCGGTTCCGCAGGGCGCCCGCGGCCATGACGCTCCATCACGCCTTCATCGGCGGATTGCTCGAGCATACCCTCAGCCTGCTGCGCCTGGCGGAGGCCTTCTGCCCGCTCTACCCGCAGCTCAACCGCGAGATCATCCTGACAGGGCTGTTCATCCACGATCTTGGCAAGTGCGCCGAGCTCTGCTGGGACAGCGGGTTCGGGTACACCGAGGACGGCCACCTGGTCGGGCACATCGCGCGCGGGGCGATCTGGCTGGAGCTCAAGGCCCGTCAGTGCGCCGAAGCCGGGACGCCGATTCCGGATTCGGTCCTTCGCGTGCTTCAGCACATCATCCTGTCGCACCACGGCAAGCCCGAGTTCGGAGCGCTCAAGATTCCCGCGACGCCCGAAGCGATCGCCGTCAGCCTGCTGGACAACCTCGACGCCAAACTCCAGATGGCGATCGCCGCCACGCGCGAAACAACCGTCGGCGGCGAACTCGGCGGCGACTTCACGGAAAAGATCTGGGCGCTCGAGACCCGACTCTATCGCCCGGATCCCACGCTGCTGGGGGAGGCAAGAGAAGTTTGACTGTCCGGATCATCCTGGTGGGGCGGGCGTCCCGCCCGCCATCAGGCCGAAGGCCTGATTCTTCACAATCCCCGGTGCTGGTTGATCGGATTTGTGGCTTCGCCGCAAAGGCGGGCGGGACGCCCGCCCCACTGCAAGAGGGTCTCACATCCCCCGCCGTCCGGGGTTGAAGAGGATGTTGTCGTGCCCGGGGATGATGATGTCCGCGATCTCGATCGCTTCCTGAAAGCTCTCAAGCGCCGCCTTCGCGTCGTAGGCCCCGCGCAGAATCCTGCCCTGCTCCAGGTGCTCGATCGTCGGGACCGCGTCCCCGGCGATCAGTGTCGTGGTGTTGGCGTGCAGGAGCAGCAGCCCTGTCGTCCCGGCGGTGTACCCGTGCAGCGGGAACAGGTCCACCTGCGCACCCAGCCGATCGGGCGCCGGCTCAAACCGCTGAAGGATCGCGATATCCTGCTTGAGCATCACCGCGCCCTGCTCGTCTTCGGAGTTCTGGAACTGCTCGACCAGAAACCTCCCCACGGACTCGCGCTCGCTCTGGCTGATCCACCACTTCGCGTGCTCGAACGCGCCCAGGCCCCAGCGGTGCGCCGGACGGAAGTTCGTCAGGAACACGTCCGTCACCTGGCGCGGCGTAAGACCCGAACGCTCGGCCAAACGCGCCTCGATCACCCTCGGCGGAAGCCCCGGATCCACCACGATCACACGATCCCCGCTGCGCACGAGTGTGCAGGTGGCGTGCGCCGTGCGGGTGGGCGCGGATTCGTTCCACAGTTCATGGCGACTGAGCGCGCCGATGCTCAAGACTCGGTAATCCATGGGAAGTCATCCGACTCGGTGGGATCTCCCGCGAAAGACAGTGGGGCGGGCGTTCACGGGAGAGCAAGCCCGCACTTTACCTTCTCCCGTTTCCCGACTCGCATCTCCCGACTCCCCTTTCGTCATTCGTCATTCGGGTTTCGTCATTTCCGCCACACTATTCCGTCAGCTCATCCGTGCGCGGCAGGCCCAGACGCTTGCCATGCTTGCGCTGCTTCTCCCGGAGCTTCTCAATGACCAGCGGCGGGAGCAGACGGTGCAACCGGTCGATGCCTCCCCCGGCGGCGATCTGCCGGATGAGGCTCGAACTGGTGAAGGCGTGGGAATCGCCGGTCATGATGAAGACCGTCTCAATGTCCGCCACCGCGCGGTTGGTCAGCGCCAGCTGAAACTCGTAGTGCAGATCGGTCGTGTTCCGCAGCCCCCGGAGGATCACCGCCGCCCCGACCGCCTGCGCGAAATCCACCGTCAGACCCTCGAACGGCTGGACGGTCACATTCGGCGCGCTCATCTCCCGCACGAGCCGCTCGATGATCTCGCGCCGCTCCTCCGTCGTGAAAAGTTCGATCTTGCCGGGGTTGTTGCCGATCGCCACGATCACCCGGTCGAACAGCGCCATGCCGCGCTGAATGACGTCAAGGTGGCCGTTGGTGATCGGATCGAACGTGCCGGGAAAAAGGGCGATGCGCTCGGTGTGGGGCATGGCGGGGGCAAGTATAGCAGCGGTCCGGTCGAAGCGGCTTGACCGCCGCTTCAGCGCGTCCACAACGATGCCCTCCCACGCGGAGCCGAACCGTTACGGCGTCGCCGGCTGCTGCCCCCCCTGCCCCGCGATGCTCGGCGTGTCCGTCCGCTCGTACTTCCGCTCGTACTTCCGCCACAGACGCTTGTGGCGGTCGTTGAGCTCCACCTCCCGGCCCTGGACGTACGCGGCCAGCACCTGCGTCGTGACCTCCAGCGGATCTCCATCCGTCACGATCAGCGACGCATCCTTGCCCACTTCCAGCGAACCGATGCGGTCGCCCACCCCGAACACCTGCGCGGGGTAGAGCGTCACGGCGCGCAGCGCTTCGAGCTTGTCCAGCCCATGCGCCGCCGCCGTCCCCGCGTGGAAGCCGAGGTTGCGGAGCATGGAAGCCCCGAAACGCCCCGTCCCCGCGATCGTGAAGCGAATCCCCGCCGCGTGCAGCCGCGCCGGGAGCGTGTAGGGATCATCCACCGCCTCATGCCTCCGCTGCGGAACGCGGTACACCGCCGAGACGATCACCGGAACATCGTGCTGCTTCAGCAGCGCCGCGCAGCGCGGGGCATCGTATCCGCCGTAGATGATGAGCTTCACCCGGTGCGCCGCCGCGAAGGCGACCGCCGCCTGAATCTGTCCCAGGTCGTCCGCGGCCACCAGAATCGGAACCTTCCCCTCGAGCACGGGGATCATCGCCTCGAGGCGCGCGTCGCGCGGGGCGGCGGGGTTCGCCTGGCGCAACGTGTGATACGCACGCGCCTGCTTGAAGTAGTCCTCGATGCCGTCCACGCCGTCGCGCACATCGTCGGCGGAGCTCGTGGTGTCCCTCCCGAAGCGCCCCACGGCCCGGCGGCGCGGCCACTGGATCACCAGCGCCGCCGGCGCGTGCAGCGTCATGTCCTCGAAGGTCCATCCGTCAAGCTGAAGCACCGCGGCCGTCCCGGCGATCAGCCCGCCCTGAGGTGCCGTGAGCGAGAACAGCACGCCGTTGGAGCGCGTCACCGGGATGTGCTCGCTGTCGGGGTTGACCGCCACCTCGGCGCGGGCGTTGGGGTTGAACTGCCCGGTCTCGGATTCATCCCGCGTCGCCCGTACCGAATTGATTTCAGTCAGCCCGATGTCGCTCGGTCCGCCGAACAGTCCCGGATAGACATGCTTACCACCCAGGTCGATCACCTCCGCGCCGGCCGGGATCGTCACGTCCTTTCCGACGGCGACGATCCTGCCCTGGTCGAACACGATCGTAGCGTCCACGATCGCCTCCGACGTGACGGGATGAACGACCGCGTGGATCAGCGCGACCGGCCTGGACTGCGGCGCGCCCGGCACCTCGTTGTGCCCGAACGCGACCACCGCCAGCGAACCGATGACCACGGCCGTCACGCCCAGCAGAATCAGCAGATCACTAACAATCGTAGAACGGGTCATCAGTGCTCCTCCCCATGGCCGAGG
Organism: Phycisphaeraceae bacterium; assembly: GCA_041747335.1. Taxonomy (GTDB): domain Bacteria; phylum Planctomycetota; class Phycisphaerae; order Phycisphaerales; family Phycisphaeraceae; genus JBGTFI01. Next base: position 4,646 of record JBGTFI010000597.1, read on the forward strand.
TGCCCGGCATGTTCCGGGGCGTCCGGGTGGTCCGGGTGGTCCGGGTGATCGTGATCGTCTTCCACGTGACCGCCGCAGTAGATGTCGTAACGCGGCCACATCGTCTCGTACGCGATCGGTTCAACCTCGCCGGGACGGCCCATCGGCGCATCGGAGTCGAGGATGCGCTGGATCAGCGCCGCCCGCATGGCCTGCACTTCCCGGCTGGCCGCCTGATGTTCGCCGTGGTCGTAGTACTTCCTCCCGTCGATCCACGTCTGCTCAACACGCGCGTACACCGAAAGCGGCGAATCGGTCCACAGCACCAGGTCCGCGTCCTTGCCCGCCTCGAGCGACCCGACCCACCGGTCGATCCGTAGCTGCTTCGCCGGGTTGAGCGTGACGAACTTGAGTGCCTCGCCCGGCGGCACGCCGCCGTACCTCACCGCCTTGGCCGCTTCGAGGTTCAGCCGGCGGGCAAGCTCATCGTCATCGGAATTGAATGAGACGAGCACGCCCGCGTTGTGCATCAGCGCCCCGTTGTACGGAATCGCATCATATACCTCGAACTTGAACGCCCACCAGTCCGAGAAGCTCGAACCCCCCGCGCCGTGCCGCGCCATCACGTCCGCGACCTTGTACCCTTCCAGAACGTGCTGGAACGTCGCGATGGTGACGTTGAAGTCCTCGCAGGTACGCATCAGTGCCAGCATCTCGTCCTGGCGGTAGGCGTGGCAGTGAATCAGCCGCTCGCCTTTGAGAATCTCGACCACCGCGTCAAGCTGGAGATCGCGCCGAGGCGGCAGCCCACGCCCCTCGCGCCGCCACGCGCTCCAGCGCTCCGCGTAGGCGCTCGCGGCCTGGAACTCGTCCCGCACAAGCTGCTCCACCCCCATCCGCGACTGCGGATAACGCGTCGACGGGGTCGTGGAGTTGCTCCGTTTGGGATTCTCACCCAAAGCGAACTTGATGCCGGCCGGCGCCTGCGCAAAGCGCATCTCAAGGTCTGAAGCGCCCCAGCGGAACTTGACCACCTGGTTCTGCCCGCCGATCGCGTTGGCCGACCCGTGCAGAATGTTCGCGCTCGTCGTGCCCCCCGCGAGCTGACGGTAGATGCTCATGTCGTCGGGGTCGATGAAGTCCCCGATGCGCACCTCCGCCGTGATCGCCTGCCCCACCTCGTTGATCCCGCCGTCCGTCGCGATGTGCGAGTGGCAGTCGATCAGCCCCGGCGACAGGTGCATCCCCGTCGCATCAATGACGACATCGGCCTCAGGAAAGCCGTTGCCCTCTCCCAGCCCGCGAATCCTCCCGTGCTGCACCAGCAACCAACCGTCCTGAATGATCCCGCGATCGGAAGAGGTCCAGATCGTCGCGTGCTTGAACAGCACGCTGCGCAGCGCGGGCGGCGGACCGGTTCGCCCGAAGGCCCCCAATGGGTAGTTCACCGCGTAGAGCGCGGGCTTGG
>JBGTFI010000598.1:0-10733 GCA_041747335.1 Phycisphaeraceae bacterium
CGAGCGCGGGCAGATGGACCGGCTGTGGCGGATGGTGTGGGAGGTGGAGGGGGGGTAGGGGCGGGGGAAGTATGTTCATTTGAGCAGCACGCGTACGTGCTGATGCTCTCTGTGGCCTTGTGAATCGTAGTGAAACATCGCCGGGATCACGATCTTACCGTCGGCATTGATCTCCACTCGTGTGCTGCAATCGGGATTCGTCGACAGCGAGAGGAATCTCCCCTCGCCAGACACAACCTGATTCAAGAAGGCCTCGATGGCCTTTGCTTTGCCTGCGAACACGGCCAACTGTGCGACAATGTCACCTGGCGCTTCGGCCGTGATGACGAGACCCGCGTTCCTAACGGTGTTAATCTTGTGAGGGATCGTCGCTGATATGGTGTTGCCCTTCGCTCTTGTCTGACGCAAGATCTCGACAAGCTTCGCGAGCGCACTGGCCGGCACGGATTTGAGAGCGTGGGTCAACTCTGCCCTCTTGTGCCACACCTCATCGGCAAGATGCGCCCCGATGCGGTGAGAGAACGAGACTCCAGCAGTCCCGAGAGCGAGGAATAACGCCGCCAATACCCGTTCCCAGTACTCAGCATCCACCACGACCTGTAGCAGTTCATTTGGGCCGGCAAGACCTGGGAGATCGCACCGCTCAACCGAGTCGTCGAGTAGTTCTGCGAATGCCTCGACTGCGTCCGCCTGTTCAGGATGCAACGGGCGGGAAACTGCGATTCTTGCCTTCGACATCAGAAAGTCCTCTCACGATTGGTGCCTGCTCGGCGCTTACACTCCCGAACCGCTTGCGTCGATTGACCCACCGGCCGAACGTCGAACGTGCAATTCTCGGCCGATAGACTTCTCGATGAGGTCGAGGAATGCATGGTCGTTCTCAGGCCCGGAATTCTTGATCCAGGCAATCAGAAACTGCATGGTCAGCGATGCGTTGTCTTGCAGATCTAGATTAATGTTGCGGAGGTTGGAATCCATCAACTGCACCGGCCCTTGGCCTCTAAACACGAGCTTTGTTCCGTCAAAGCGACATCGAAGAAATTTCTTGCCATCGAGACACACGACCTCATCCCTAAAGTCCCGGTCGGCAATCTCCTCCAGCTTCAGGGAACTCCAGTCTCTTGGATCAGACGATGTGCGGTCCCCAGCGTCGAAGGAATAACGCATGAAGCCCTCGTCGTCTCGAAAGTCTTGAGGGGAATAGAGCCTCCTGGGATGTTTGAGGATGAGATGCAGGATGATGAGGGTTACTGCAAGCGGAAAGATGCATGCGGCTAGGATGGCGATGGCCTGAAGGTTACCAGACAAGTTTGAGTGAACGGCTTTCAGCAGGCTGCAGAATGCAGGATAAGTGACGATCGCAATGACCCCAATAACGCTAACCGGATTGGTCGCGTACCTGATTGCCGAGACGATCCGTCCACGAGAGGAATCTGTTGACATCAGTCTGTTTCCTATGCACAAATGCCGACGCCCACCCTCAATACCCCTCCCCACTTCCGGGGGCGCTCGTGTGGGACAGATTATTAAACCTGGTCGTTGCGCCGTTCCAGACGAGTTTCACCGTGCCGGTCGGGCCGTTGCGCTGTTTGGCGATGATGATTTCGGCGGTGTTGTCGGTTTCGTAATCATCGTCTTCGCCGCGGTGGTAGTAGGCTTCGCGGTGGAGCATGAGGACGACGTCGGCATCCTGTTCGATGGAGCCGGATTCGCGCAGGTCGGACATGCGGGGGCGATGGCCTTCGCGGGCTTCGGGGGAGCGGTTGAGCTGGGAGAGGCAGATGACGGGGACGTTGAGCTCGCGGGCCATGGCCTTGATGCCGCGGGAAAGTTCGGAGACTTCCTCCTGGCGGGAGTTGGAGCCGGGGTTGGACATGAGCTGGAGGTAATCGACGAAGACGGCCTGGATGTCGTGCTTGGCGGCCAGGCGGCGGCCTTTGGCGCGCATCTGTAGGAGGGTGAGGCCGGGGGTGTCATCGACGAAGAGCGGGGCATCGGCGAGCTGGGCGCAGGTTTCGTGGAGGTGGGCGAAGTCGTCGGCCGAGAGCATGTTGCGGCGGAGCTTCTGGGCATCGACGCCGGAGCGCGAGCAGAGCAGTCGCTGGGCGAGCTGCTGCTTGCTCATTTCGAGGGAGAAGAAGACGACCGGCTGATGGCTGTTGGCGGCGATGTGCTCGGCGAGGTTGAGGGCGAAGGCGGTTTTTCCCATGGAAGGGCGGGCGGCGACGATGACCATCTCGCCGCGCTGGAGGCCTGAGAGCATTTCGTTGAGCTCGAAGAAGCCGGTGTCCAGGCCGGTGAGGATGCGGCCTTCCTGCTCTTCGAGGCGCTGGTAGGTTTCTTCGAGGAGTTCCTTGAGTTTGGAGGCCTCGGAGGTCATGGTGCGGGAGGCGAGACGGAAGATTTCCTGCTCGGCTTGGGAAAGGACGTTGTCGATGGATTCGCTGGTGTGGTAGGCGTCGTAGAGGATGCCGCCGGCGGCGTCGATGAGTCGGCGGAGGACGGCTTTGTCCGCGACGACGCGGGCGTAGTGGGCGGCGCCGACGGGGGAGGCGACCTGCTCGGGCAGGCGCAGGAGGAACTCCATGCCGCCGACTTCGTCGAAGAGGTTGAGATCGCGCAGGCGCTGCTTGACCTGGACGAGGTCGATGGCGTGGCCTTTGTCGTACATCTCGACGAGGACTTTGTAGAGCGCGGCGTGGCTGCGCTGATAGAAGTCGTCTTCGCTGTGGATGATCTGAAGAACATCGCCGATGACGCGTGGATCGAGCATCATGCAGCCGAGGAGCGCCTGCTCGGCCTCCTCGGCGTGGGGGGGGAGTTTGTCGAAGAGTTTTTCGATCGGCTGGCGGGGCGCATCGTGGCGCGGGCGAAAGGAGGATGGAGCGTGCGAGGAGGCGGTGGTCATGTTGCTAAGTATACGAGCGTGTGGGGAGGGATCGGGGTTCGGGGGTCAGGGGTCGGGGGGATGGGGATTGGGGGTTGAAAAGCTGTGCGCAGGAAAAAGGCCCGCGGTTGGGCGGGCCTTGGGGGGGGGTGTAATGGATCAGGGATCGCCATAACGGCCGGAGCGTCACATGCCCACGCTGCGCGAGGGCATGGCACCCAACGCGCCGTGGTGAACATCATTCACGAGGCGTTGCGCGCCTTGAGGGCTTCGGTGAGGGCGGTGATGAACTCTGCGGAGTCGGGTTTGGTGCGGGGGGCGAAGCGCTGGAGGGTCTTGCCATCGGCCGAGAGGAGGAACTTCTCGAAGTTCCACTTGATGGGGCCGGCCGGTTCGGGTTGGGTGGCCTGGGTGGTGAGGTGGCGGTAGAGGGGGGCCTGGGTGTCACCGTTGACATCGATCTTCTCGAACATGTCGAAGGTGACGCCGTAGTTGGCTTTGCAGAACTGGGCGATTTCTTCGCTGGTGCCGGGTTCCTGCCCACCGAACTGGTTGCAGGGGAAGCCGATGATGGCCAGGCCCTGATCGGCGTACTTCTCGTGGAGCTTCTGGAGGGTTTCGTACTGGGGGGTGAGGCCGCAGCGGGAGGCGACGTTGACGAAGAGGACGACCTTGCCGCGGTACTTTTCGGCGAGGTTGACTTCCTGGCCGGCGAGAGTCTTCATCTTGAAGTTGAGGGCGGGAGGGGCGGCTTCCGGGGCGGCGGCGGGCTGCTCGGCCGCACGGGACGAGAGCATCGGGAGGGTGAGGCAGGCGGCGGCGGCCAGGGTGAGGCAGAGTGCGTGGGAAAGTTGCATGGGAGGGGCTCCTTTAGGTGTCTAGAGTCTGGGGTCTTGAGTCTGGGGTCGCGGAGTCTGGCGTATACTTTAGCCATGAGGATGCAAAGATCCAAGATGGGCGTGGTTTTGTTGTGTGTGATGATGCTGGCCACGGCGCGGGGGGAAGAGCCGGATAAGCCGCCTGCGGAAGCGCCGCCGGGGGCGGATGTGGAGCTTGGCCCGGATGCGGTGGAGGAGGAAGCGCCTCGGCCGCTGGCGGAGGGGAAGCTGTTTGACGGGGAGAGTCTGGGGCACTGGCGGCCGACGGATTTCGCGGGCAAGGGCGAGGTCTCGGTGAAGGACGGGGCGATCGTGATGGGGATGGGCCATGACATGACGGGGATCACGTGGTCGGGGGATGTGATCCGCACGGATTACGAAATCGTTCTGGAGGCCAAGCGCGTCGAAGGCAACGATTTTTTCTGCGCCCTGACATTTCCCGTGGGAGAGGATCCGTGTTCGCTGATCGTCGGCGGGTGGGGCGGAACGCTGGTGGGGATTTCGAGCCTGGATGGGTTTGACGCGGCCAACAACGAGACGACGCGTTTCATGGGGTTTGAGAAGGACCGGTGGTACCGCATCAAGCTGGCGGTGACGAAGGAGAAGATCGAGGCGTGGATCGACGACAAGAAGATGGTGGATGTGGAGATCGGGGAGCGGAGGATCGGGATCCGCTGGGAGGTTCAGAAGTCCGTTCCGCTGGGGATCGCGACCTACCAGACGACGGGAGCGGTACGGGGGATCGCGGTGTGGAGGAAGTGAGGGGGGGATTGTCGATTGAAGAAAGAAGATTGAAGATTGAGAAACGCGAGGGGTTCGACTTGAGGGTGGGAGCTGCTATGATGATGGGGTGACCTTGGCGGCGGCGTCGGGGCATTTCTAGCGGCGGCGCGTCTTATTGAGAGGCTCGGTCATGCGACGAATCGGTTTCCGCGCGTTCACGCTGATTGAACTGCTGGTGGTGATTTCGATCATCGCGCTGTTGATCGCGCTGCTGCTTCCGGCGCTGGGGCAGGCGAAGAACGCTGCCAGGCGGACGCTGTGCATGTCGAACGTTCGTTCGCAGGGGCAGGCGTTCCTGTCGTTCGCGGGGGACCACGAGGGGATTCTTCCGTCCTCGACGGGGATCGGGGCGCTGATTTACGTGCTGCCGCGCGTCACGGGGGAGAAACTGATCGAGTATGGGATGGCGACCGGGGCGCGGCAGCAGGACATCGCGACGGTGTGGTCGTGCCCGAACGTGCTGGAGCCGCCGCGGTTTTTCTATGACGATCCGGCGGCGCCGCTGCACGTGGATCACTACATGTATCAGACGAACCTGCCCTCGCGTCTGCAGAACGGCATCTCGGAGCTGAACAAGCCCACGCCGCGGCATCAGGATGATCCGATGGGCGTGATGAACGCGGACCGGGTTCAGCGGGTGAACTTCGGGCCGCTCAGTTCCAATCACGTGCCGGGCGGACAGGTGGCGAGCGCTTTCCCGGGCGAGGGGCCGAACGTCCACTTCAGCAGCTTCACGACCGGGGTGTTCAATCCCGAAGGGTACAACCAGGGATATTCGGATGGGCACGCGCAGTGGTGGCCGGACAGCGAGATCGAAGGGAAGTCGCTGGGGGTCGGCGGATCGTTCAACTTCGTGTGGCGGCAGGATCCGGCCCCGGCGCCGACGCGCAGCGGGCGGCCGCGGGGTTGATGGCGGCGTCAGCTTCCTGCATCACGGCTATTGCGTTTGGTCATGAAAAACCCCGTGCCCCACATCACCAGGCCGATGGGCATGAGCAGGGCGTAGAAGATGCTGCGCTCGCCGGTGCGGATGAGGGCGAGCGCGCCGGCGCAGGTAACGATCAGGCCGAGGAAACGAAGCGCGTAGGCGGTTAGGGCGCGGGTGGAGTCGGGGTTGGGGGGGTCGGTGGGCAAGGGCATGTCCGAAGGGGGAATGACGAAATCCGAATGATGAATGACGAATCAAGGCATGCTTATTCGTCGTCTCTATTGGATGACTGCTGTTGATCGGGGGATAGCGTCAAGGTGCGTTGCCCCGGTGAAACTTCCTGTTTCAATGCCACAGTACTTCCGGCGAACTTGGTGATGAGGGTGAAGGGGACCGTGGAGTCAATGCGAACCTCGATGGTTTGGGGCGCATCGAGGGAGGCGGCGAGGACGGTGAGCTTTTCGCCATCGCCCTCCGCCCCGATGCCGTTGTAGCTCCGACCGTCGATCACATCACTCAATGAGGTAGTGGTCCCCGGAAACACATGGACGGACCGCTTGGACAACTGACTCGTCACCACCGTACCGCCGGTAATACCCGTGGATACCGAACCATCGTCGCTCTGCGTCAGCGTCACGACCACCGGGTACTGCGAGGTTCGAGTGCAGGCCGAACAGAGACAGGTGACAAGCAGCGCGAGGATGATTGTTGGTTTCAGGGACATCAGCGAGCTCACGACGCACCAGATTCGCGGTGGGCGGTGCCCACCCTACGGACGTGCAGGCGATGGTCCGCAATAGCGGACCCTACACGTCCAGGTTCTTCACCTCGAGGGCGTGGTCTTCGATGTACTTGCGGCGGGGTTCGACTTCTTCGCCCATGAGGATGCTGAAGAGGGCCTCGGCCTTGCTGGCGGCGTCCCAGGTGACGCGCAGGAGGACGCGGCGCTCGGGGTCCATGGTGGTTTCCCAGAGCTGCTCGGCGTCCATTTCGCCAAGGCCTTTGAAGCGCTTGATGTCCAGGCCTCGCTTGCCCAGGTCGAGCACGGCGTCGGCCAGGCGGGCGAGGTCGCCCACTTCGTCGATCTGCTGGGCGCCTTTGGAATCCCTGCTCACCAGTGCGAAGCGGGCCGGGGCGCGTTCACCGGTGGGGAGTTCTTCGATGGTGAGGGTGTAGTCGTCGATCGTCAGGCCAAGCTCGGAAAGCTCGGTGAACAGGCGGTCGAGATCCTTGGCTTCGTGAAGCTCGCGGCGGACGGCGCCTTCGCGTGGGGCGGCGGGTTCATCGGCGGCGGCGGCGGTCTTTTCTTCGGCTTGACCCTCTTCACCGATGACGCGGTCGAGGTCCGGGTCGGCTTCGGGGATGCCGTGGGACTGGCGGAACTCGAACTCCTGCTGCTCGGACCAGAACAGGTGTTCCCCGGCGGCGGCTTCGCCCAGCCCCTGGGGCACGCGCAGGAAGATGCGCGGAAGGCGTCCGGCCGCTTCGGGGTCGTTGCGGCGCGCAGCCAGGAGCCTCTCGAAGGGCACGCCGCGGCGGGCGATGACATCCAGCAGCTCGTCGATGTGGCGCAGCAGGTTGAACGCCTTGCGAAGCGTCTCACCGGCCAGCCGCTGGACCTCTTTTCCCTGCGCATCGCGGACGATCAGCTCGCTGCCGTCGAGGCCGAGGGTGGCGAGCACCTCCTGCATGCGCTTTTCGTTGAGGACGAACTCGCTCTTTTTGTTGCGGGTGATCTGGTAGAGCGGCGGCTGGGCGATGTAGACGCGGTTCTGTCGGATCAGCTCGGGCATCTGGCGGAAGAAGAAGGTCAGCAGGAGCGTGCGGATGTGCGAACCGTCCACGTCCGCGTCGGTCATGATGATGACCTTGCCGTAGCGGAGCTTGGAGATGTCGAAGTCATCGTGGCCGATGCCGCAGTTGAGCGCCTGGATGATGACGCGGATTTCCTCGAAGCCGAGGATCTTGTCGAGACGGGCCTTTTCGACGTTGAGGATCTTGCCGCGCAGGGGGAGGATCGCCTGGTATTCGCTGTTTCGGCCGCCCTTGGCGGATCCGCCGGCGGAATCGCCCTCGACTAGGAAGATCTCGGAGCTGTGGATGTCCTTGGTCGTGCAGTCGTAGAGCTTGCCGGGCAGGCCGCCGCCGTCGAGGGCGCCCTTGCGGCGGGTCAGCTCGCGCGCCTTGCGGGCGGCTTCACGCGCCTGGGCGGCCATGATCCCCTTCTGGCAGATGCGTCTGCCTTCGCCGGGGTGCTCCTCGAGCCAGGTCGAAAGCTCGCGGCCGACCACGGTGTTGACGAATGATTCGACCTCGGCGTTGCCGAGCGTGGTCTTGGTCTGCCCCTCGAACTGGGGATCGGGGACTTTCACGGAGATGATGGCGACCAGCCCCTCGCGCACGTCGTCGCCGGTGGGCGGGTTGCCGTTCTTGAGGATGTTGTTGTTGCGGGCGTACTGGTTGAGCGAGCGCGTCAGGGCCATCTTGAAGCCCGACAAGTGCGTCCCGCCCTCGATGGTGTTGATGTTGTTGGCGAACGCCAGGAGCGTTTCGTTGTAGGAATCGTTGTACTGAAGCGCCACCTCGCAGAGCAGATTGGTTTGCGGGTCTTCGACCTTGAAGTAGACCGGCGCATCGTTGATGGTGTTCTTGCCTTCGTTGAGGTGGCGGGCGAAGGCGGCGATGCCGTCGGGGAAGCAGAACGACTCGGCCTTCCCCCCCCCGGAAACCCCGGAAGCCCCGGAAGCGCGCTCGTCCTCGATGGTGATGGTCAGCCCGGGGTTGAGGTAGGCAAGCTCCCGGAAGCGCCCGGCGAGCGTTTCGTAGCGGAAGCCGGTGTCGGGGAAGATCTGGGGGTCGGGCTTGAAGGTGACTTTCGTGCCGGTCTTGCTGCGCTGGCCGATGACGCGCAGGGTCTCGGCGACCTTGCCGCGCTCGAAGCTCATGGTGTGGAGGTTGCCATCCCGGGCGATCTCGACCTCGAACCATTCGCTGAGCGCATTGACCACGCTGGCGCCCACGCCGTGGAGGCCGCCGGAGACCTTGTAGGAATCGTGGTCGAACTTGCCCCCGGCGTGGAGGACGGTCATGACGATCTCGACGGTCGGCCGGCCGTTGAGCGCGGGGTTGTCGTGGCGGTAGGGGCCGACGGGAATACCCGATCCGTCGTCGATGACGGAGAGTGAACCGTCGGCCTGGATTTTGATGGCGATCTGGTTGCAGCGCCCGGCCATGTGTTCGTCGATGGCGTTGTCGACGATCTCGTAGACCAGGTGGTGCAGGCCTCGGGCGGTGGTGTCGCCGATGTACATGCCCGGCCGCTTGCGGACGGCTTCGAGTCCTTCGAGGACTTTGATGTTCTGCTCGGTGTAGGTTCCGGCGGGGGCGTTTCGGGACGACGGCGGGGATGGGACCACTGCGGCCTGTTCCATGTTCGATGGGCTTTCGTAGGGGAGGCTCCGCGGGGCGATCAAGCCGTCCTGGGGGACGCGGCAGGTGACGCCCTTGGGTCAACTTGCTTGAAGCATCTATTATAGCAGGATGCAGGGGTGAACACCACTTGGGGGCGAGCGATCGCCGATTCATTAAACGTCGGGGAAGTCGAGACTTACCGCGACAGAGAACGCGCGATCTCCGGTGTGTTTGGATCGATTGAGAAGGCGATGACTCCGCGACGCCATGACAGCTTCACGGCGCGGGGGGCGGGCCGGGTCGGGTAGGCGCGGTCGGGGCGACGGGAAGGGCGGGTTCGTCGGTGGTGTCGGCCACGGGAGAGGCGGCGACGGGCGGGCGCTTGCCTTCGCTGACGGCGTCGAGCTTGGCGGTGAGGCGTTCATCAAGGCCTTCGAGCTCGGGGTCGTCGGCGGGGTCTTCACCCTCGGCCGCGACGCGGGCCCGTTGCCACCAGAGTTGGGCTTCTTCGGTCCTGCCGACGCGGTAGAGGGCATCGCCGAGGTGGTCGTAAATGACGGCCTGGGGCATGCGTGCCGCCTGGCGGGAATCCTGAAGCCACTTGACCGCTTCTTCGAATCGGCCGAGCTTGTAGAGCACCCAGCCCATCGAGTCGAGGTACGCGGGGTTCGCGGGTTCGGCCTCGACCGCGAGGGTGATCATCTTCAGGGCCTGGTCAAGGTTTTCATCGCGGTTGGACCAGGTGTAACCCAGGGCGTTGTTGGTCGGGGCGTGGTCGGGATGGCGCGAGAGGAGATCGACCATGAGCTTCTCGGCCTGCGCCTGGTCGCCCATGCGTTCGGCGGCCATGGCCTGGACGAGCATGAGCTCGGCCTCGAACTTCGGGTATCGCTTGACCCACTCGCCCAGGGCGTTGAAGGCCCCGGCCGCGTCGTGACGGCGCTGTTCGAGGTGCATGAGGTGGTAGGCAAAGGTCTGACCATCCTTAAGCTCGCCGAGCCGGCCTGAGAAGGCCTCCTCAAGCACGCGGAGCGCATCATCATCCCGTTCGAGATGACGGTAGATGGAAACCAGGTCGAGGCTCCGGCGTTCGCTGGGCGGGTCGAGGTCGAGCAGGCGCAGGCCGATCTCCATCCACTGCTCGGTGTTGCGGGTGGCGGCGTAATAGGCGCGGATGGTTTCGAGGAGGCGACGATCGCGCGGGGAGGCTTCCAGGCGCTGCTGAACGATTGCGTCGGCTTCATCCGGACGACCGGAGAGGGCCAGCAGCACAAGCGTGTTGCCCAGCGCCTGCCAGTCGTTGGGGTCTTCGCGGACGAGCGCCTGGAAGAGGTTGAGGGCTTCGTCGGCGCGGCCGGTCTGGAGGTGGTGTTCGGCGAGTTTGAGGCGGGTGATGCGCTGGGCGGGGATCTCGCGCTGCATGCGCTCGAGCAGGCGGATGCGCTGGCGTTCGGAGTCGGCGACGCGGCCGTCCTCGTAGAGCTTGTAGAGCAGGGCGTAGAGGTCCGGTTCGCGGGCGCTGCGATCGATGGCGCGCAGGAGGGTGTTCTCGGCCTCGTGGTATCGCTGGGCTTCGATCTGGAGCCTTGCCTGCTCGATGAGCAGCGCGACGTCTTCGGGGTTCTTCGCCAGCCACTGTTCGAGAAGTTCACGCGCCTGCACGTCCGCCCCGCGGGCCATGAGGACGCGGATGCGCATGGAGACGACTTCGGTGTCGGCCGGTTCGCCGATTCGGTCGAGCACTTCGGCGGCGCGGTCGAAGGACTGGCGGTCGAGCAGCCGGCGCGCCAGCAGCACGCCCGCCGGTCGATAGGGCGGATCGTGTTCGACCGCCGGTTCGAGCGCG
>JBGTFI010000599.1:0-3717 GCA_041747335.1 Phycisphaeraceae bacterium
AGCGCTATCCTCAACCGCGACGCGTAAAAGCTTGACCGGCCGCTCCTGGCCCGTCGCGGCGCTCCGCCACAGCACCGTGACGCCCGGCCAAGGCGTCAACCCATGGACGCGCCCCCGGATGGTGCTCGCTTCCGCGGCGAAGTCCACCCAACCATCGCCCTTGGAAAGCTTAGGCGCCCGGGTCGCCAGAGACTCATCCTGCGGCTTAGGGTTCAACCGGCCGCGCTCGAGGTCATCAAGCACCTTCTCCATCACGCCCGGACCCAGGCCCGCCAGACGGTCGTGAAGCTCCCCTGCCGTCTCCATCGGGTCGATCGGCGTGGCCGCCGCCGCGTAGACATCCCCCGCGTCCATGCGCTGCACCAGCGCGATCACGCAGACACCCGTTTCCCGCTCACCGTGGAGGATCGCCCAGTTGATCGGCGCCGCCCCGCGATACCTCGGCAGCAGCGAGGCGTGAAGGTTCACCACCAGCCGCCCGAGCGAGGCGAGCAGCTCCGGGCCGAGCTTCTGCCCGAACGCGACCACCACGCCCGCGTCGGGCTGAAGGTCGCGCAAGTCGCGGATGATTCCAGCCTGATTCGCATCGTCCGTGCGAAGGACGTTCAGCCCGGCGTCCAACGCCCACCGCGCGATGGGCGTGGGCGTGAGATGACGCCGCCGCCCGGCCGGACGATCGGGCTGCGAAACCACAGCCACGACCTCATGGCGCTCACGAAGGCGCGCCAGCGTCGGCAGCCCGAACTCACCCGATCCAAGGAAGACGATCCGCATGATCGGCTCATTGTAGGGCAGGCGCGGCACGAAGGCGGAGCGCAAAGAAAGGCAGGCGCGAACACGACGTCGCGCCTGCCTTCGAAAGGGGGGTCGGGAGCGGCTTGAGAGAGCGTCAGGGGCGGGGTCAGCCTTGTCCGCCTGCTTTCTCGTTCGCCCTGCCGTCTCGGTCCCCCTGTTGTGATCATGATCGGCCGCGTGTCCCCGCGCGGCCGATGGGTTGCAGGGAACAGCGCGGACTCAGCCGCCGGTGGCGGGCCGTGCGCGGTCGAACTCATCGTTCGCCCGCGTCGTCTGATCCGTGTCGAACCGATCGACCACGAGGTACGACATGCCCCCGCGGACATACAGCTTGCCGGTCACCTTCACCTGCTGACCGATCTTGCCCGCATGGTCCTTGTGGCTCTTCGAGTCCTTGTCGGCCTCCGTGGCCGCACGATCGCGCTGCGCGATGTTGGGGCTGGTGCGATCACCGCTCACATCCGGACGGACGGACGACCGGGTCGTCATCTTGCTTTGGTCGTGCCCGAGGATGACCAGTCCCGCACCGGTGTCGAGCGCGTAGACCTTCGCGTAGCCCATGTCCGAAGCGCCGCCGAGGTCCGGCCGGTCGGTGCGCGCCGGATTGTCCGCATCGCGCGGAACGGTGCGATCCGCCTGGGGGGTGTCCGGACGATTCTGGTCACGATCACGATCGGGATCGACGCGGTCGCCGATGCGATCGCGAAGCGCCCGATCGTCCTGCCCGGTCGTGCGATCGGCGGCCGCGCCACCGGTCATGTACTGGTGCAGGTCCACCAGCTTGCCCGAGAGAGTGGTCTCGCGGCCGGGATTCACCTGCGGCTGAGTGATCCCCGGTTGCGTGCCGGGTTGCGCCCCCGGCTGGGGCTGATTCTGCTGGGCCTGAATCGCAAGCCCGGGCAGCGCCAATCCGCCGGTGAGAATGGCGGTGGCGAACATCCGCTTCCTGAAAGTCCTGGCGTTCATCGTGATCCTCCTGCCGCATGACGCGGCAATTGGTGTGTGCGGAGGCCTGATCGATCAACGAACCATTCGTCGAACTCGGCGGTCCGCATGACTGGGTATCACGTTACACCGCACCCCTTCCCGAACGAATCGGAAGCGCCCGGATCGGCCTGTAGGCAATTGCCGCATGAGCCCGCAGGATGTTGGCGGCGCGGCACAAGGAGACGGCCTACAAATCGCGCACCGTAGCGTGCTACGAAGGGTTCGCGCCCGGTCACGCGCGGGGAAACTCAATCCGCTGTGTATGATCCTGCGATCGCCGCGAACGCCACCCGGCCCAAGACGTTCAAGGTGCGGAGAATCATGACCCTCATGAATCGCGATCAAGCAGACAAGGTGCGACTGGTCGTCTTCTCCGACGACTGGGGCCGCCATCCCTCAAGCTGCCAGCACCTGATCGGCAAGCTGCTCGATCGCTACCCCGTCCTGTGGGTCAACACCATCGGCACGCGCGCCCCGCGATTGTCGCTCGAAGACCTTTCCAAGACGTGGACCAAGCTCAGGCAATGGGTCACGCCCGCCCAAAGCACGGGGGCGGGTGATGCTCGACCCGCGAACCTGAGCATCGTGACCCCGAAGATGTATCCCGGCTTTCGCCGGCCATGGCAGCGCGCGCTCAATGCCAGGCTCATCGCCCGCGCCGTGAATACGGCGCTCGGCCCGCGCGCCACCGGGGAAAAGCGCGTGGCGATCACGACGATCCCCATCACCGCCGACCTGCCCGGGCTGCTCGAGGTTGACGCCTGGGTCTATTACTGCGTGGATGACTTCTCCGTCTGGCCGGGGCTGGACGGCGGGATCATGCACGAGATGGAACGCGCGCTTGTCCGTCAGGCCGATGCGATTCTCGCCGTCTCGCGGACGCTCCAGCAACGAATCGACGGCATGGGAGGCCGCGCGGAGCTGCTGACGCACGGCATCGACCTGGCCCACTGGCGGGAAGCCGGTGTGGGGAGCACTGGCGGACAAGCCGTCAGTGGCGTCCTGCCGGCGGACTGGGCTTCACTACCCAGGCCGATCGCGCTGTTCTGGGGTGTGGTCGATCAGCGACTCGATGCCCGCTGGTGCCAGGCGATCGCGGACGCCTGCGGAACGCTCGCCCTGGTCGGCCCGCACCAGTCGCCCGAGGCGACGCTTCTACGCCATCCGAAGGTCTACGCGCCCGGACCGGTGGGGTATGACGCGCTCCCGGCGCTCGCACGCGAATCCGAAGTGCTTGTGATGCCCTACGCGGACCTTCCCGTGACGCGCGCCATGCAGCCGCTCAAGCTCAAGGAGTACCTGGCCACCACAAAACCCGCCGTCATCCGCGACCTGCCCTCGACCCGCGAGTGGGCGGACGCAGCCGACGTGGTCGCCACGCCCGCCGAGGCGGCCGAGCGCGTCCTCACCCGAGCGGCCCAGGGACTGCCCGATACACAGGCAACCGCGCGCCGGCGCTTGGATCAGGAGGACTGGGGCCGCAAGGCGGCGGTACTCGAAGGCGCGGTCCTGGGGGCGCTGACCGGGAGGCAATAGACGATGCAGCGCTCAGTGGGGCGGGCATCCCGCTCCAGTTTCTGCGCCCCACTCCCACTGCCTGCTTCACTTCTTCTCCCCCCGATACACCACCGCGATCCCGAACGTCAGCGCCCGATCCGTCACGCCCTCAAAACCCGCCCCCGACATCATCCCCTTGAGCGCCGCGCGATCCAGAAACGTGTTCACACTGCTGGGCAGGTACCGATACGCCCCCGCGCGGTCGCGGGCGATCAGCGCAGCCGTGCGCGGCATGATCTGCCGGAAGTAGAAGTTGTAGAGCGCCCTGAGCGCCCGATTCGTCGGGAGGCTGAACTCGAGAATCACCAGCCGCCCGCCCGGCCGCAGCACGCGATGGAACTCCGCGATCGCCGCCGACGGATCCGCCACGTTGCGGAT
>JBGTFI010000600.1:0-1829 GCA_041747335.1 Phycisphaeraceae bacterium
TGGCAGGCGAGCATCACGCGCATCGCGCCCGAGGCCGACCCGGCGAGCCGGACGATCACCGTCTACATCGAAGTGGATCAGCCCGAGGCGCAGTCGGCCTTCGGGCGCGCCTCGTCCGCGCGTGTGCTGACGCCGGGGATGTTCGTGCTGGGGGTGGTCACGGGGAGGGAGCTTGAGCGGCAGTGGGTCGTGCCCCGCCGCGCGGTGCGCGGCGGAAGGCTCATGCTGGTCACCGACGGCGTGGTGACGAGCATCCCCGTGGAGGTCAAGTTCACCCTCGAAGGAACGCTCGCGGGCGTGGACCTGCCCGACGATCAGTGGGCGGTGATCGACGGGCCGCTGCGCGACGGGCAGCGGATCGTCGTGGACGGTTCGACGTCTCTGCTGGATGGTGAACGGGTGGATCCGCGGGTGATCGCCATGCCCCGACACGCGGCCGGCCCGCCCGACCCACGGGAGGCCGCGCCATGAGCCTGGCGAGCTTCGGCGTGCGCAAGCCCGTTCCGGTGAACCTGCTGATGATCGCGGCGATCCTCGCGGGGCTTTACTCCGCGGTGACGCTCCGGCGCGAGTTCTTTCCCGAAGTCAAGCCCGACAGCGCCGCCGTCACGCTCCCGTACCCGGGCGCGATCCCCGAAGAAATCGAGCAGACGCTGGCGATCAAGGTCGAGGACCGGCTTTGGGATCTTCAGGAAGTCAAGGAGCTTCGCACGACCCTTTCCGAGGGCGGTGGCGGCATCACGGTGGTCTTTCACGAGGGAGAGAACGTCGATGAAGCGGTCGATGAGGTGGAGCGCGCGGTCGATTCGCTGCTGGACCTGCCCCAGGAGTCCGAGCGCATCCAGGTGAAGCTCATCGAGCCGCGCCTTCCGGTGTGCCGCGTGAACGTTTACGGGGACGTGGATGAAGAGGTGATCAAGGCCGCCATCCGCGCGGTGCGCGACGACCTGATGTCGCTGCCGGGCGTCGGGGAGCTGGTGATCGAAGGGGTCCGGGATTACGAGATCCGCGTCGATGTGGACTTCCAGGCGCTGGTCAAGCACGGGCTGAGCCTGCCGGAGGTCTCCGACGCGATCACCGCGTGGATGACCGACGTCCCCGGTGGGACGGTGAAGGGTTCGAGCGGCAACGTGAAGGTGCGCACGATCGGCGTGGCGGAACGGGCGCAGGCGATTCGGGAGATCGTGGTCAAGGCCGACGCCCTGGGCGCCTCGCTGCGCGTGGACGACATCGCCCGCGTCAGCGAGACGTTCGTCGACGAGCAGATTCTCCACCGCTTCAACGGCGAGCCGTCGGCGGGCATCGTGGTGTACGGGCTGAGCAGGCAGGACATCGTGAAGATGGCGGAAACGGTGCGCGCGTACGTCCGGGGGCGCAACGGGGAACCGCTGCCGTGGTCGCTGCGCGATCTCTTTTTCGGCGGACATCGGCGCAACGCCTGGGAACTGGGGCATTCCTCCCCGCGCCCCCTGGCGCCGGGCCTGAGGGTGGGGCTCAACGCGGACTTCGCCCGCTTCGTGGAGGGGCGTCTTGAACTGCTGATGCGCAACGCGATGTACGGCGCGGTGCTGGTGTTCGGGACGCTCCTGCTCATCCTCAACTGGCGCGCGGCCATGTGGGTCGGCATGGGCCTGACCACCGCGCTGCTCGGGACGCTGGTGCTGATGGCGGCCTTCGATGTGACGCTGAACCTCCTGACAATGTTCGGACTCATCATCGTCCTCGGGCTGCTGGTCGATGACGCGATCGTCGTCGCCGAGAACATCCAGAGCCGCCACGATGGCGGCGAACCGGCGCTGCTGGCCGCGGCGCGGGGCACGGACGAGGTC
>JBGTFI010000601.1:0-5230 GCA_041747335.1 Phycisphaeraceae bacterium
GGCGGGGGATGATGGCGGCGGCAGGGTGGCCGATGGGGTTCATGTTGATTCTCCGGCTGAGGCTGGTGAAGGAGGGCACAGGGTAAGGGATCGGGCGGGGCGCTGGCGCCATGCCCTCGTCCTCGTGGGCATGAATCGCCCGGGATCACTCGAAGTTTACGGATAGTCTGGAACTGTGTCTCGATACTCCCTGGATCATCGTCGAGAGTCCCCACGAAACCAGGGCCTCCTGGATCAGCATGTGCCGCATGGCCACGCGGCCGAGGCCATGGCATCCAACTTTCCGCGCTTGACCGAGCACCCCCGCCGCGTACGATACCTCCCGCTCCGGTCAAAGCAGCCTGGTCCGTCGGCGTCCGCGCCCCGTGGGGAACGCGCGGGCGGTTATCGTATGGACGCACCGGCCTCTACTTCAGGGAATCCGCACCATGTTCGGCCAGCTTCATGACAAGTTCAACGATGTGTTCCGTAATCTTTCCGGCCGGGGGCGCATCACCGAAGCCAACGTCCGCGAGGCGATGGCGGAGGTGAAGACGGCGCTGCTCGAAGCCGACGTCCACTACGACGTGGTGCAGAAGTTCACCCGCGAGGTGATCGACGAGGCCGTGGGCGAGGAGGTGCTCAAGAGCCTTCGGCCGGGGCAGCAGATGGTCAAGATCGTCTACGACCACCTGGTCAAGCTCATGGCCGGTGAGGGCGAGGACGCGGAGGAGGTCGGGTCGGCGCCGATCATGTTCGTTCAACCGGGCCCAACCGTCCTCATGATGTGCGGGCTTCAGGGTTCGGGCAAGACCACCACCTGCGGCAAGCTGGCGGTGCGCCTTAAGAAGCAGGGCAAGCGCGTCATGCTGGTGGCGGCGGACCTTCAGCGTCCGGCGGCCGTACAGCAGCTTGAGACGCTGGCGAAGCAGGTCCAGAGCGATGTCGAAGGCCCCGGCAGCGTCGGTTTCTACGCCGAGATGGACAAGGTCGCCGAGTACGGCAAGGCCGTGGGCGCTGCGGTCACGGTCTGCCGCAACGCCCTGCGCGTGGCGCGCGAGCAGGGCTGCGACGTGCTGATTCTCGACACCGCCGGGCGTCTGCACATCAACGAGGCGCTGATGGATGAACTGCACAAGGTGCAGCAGGCGGTCGGGCCGCACCACATTTTCCTGGTGATCGACGCCATGACCGGGCAGGACGCGGTCAACTCCGCCAAGGCCTTCAACGAGCAGCTTGAGCTCGACGGCGTCATCCTGACCAAGTTCGATTCGGACACCCGCGGCGGGGCGGCGCTTTCGGTCAAGCACATCACGGGCAAGCCGATCAAGTTCATCGGGGTGGGCGAAAAACTCGATGCGCTCGAGGAGTTCCATGCCGACCGCATCGCCAGCCGCATCCTGGGGATGGGGGACGTGATCTCGCTGGTGGAAAAGGCGCAGGAACAGGTCTCCGAGGAAGAAGCCGTCGCCCTCCAGGACAAGATCGCCAAGGGCCAGCTCACGATGGACGACTTCCTCAAGCAGCTCCGCATGCTGCGGAAGATGGGCTCGATGAAGAGCCTGCTGGGGATGCTGCCGGGGATCGGCTCGCAGCTCAAGGACCTCAACCTCGATGACAAGCAGATCGACCGCACCGAGGCGATCATCAAGAGCATGACGAAGGAGGAGCGGGCCAACCGGGTGAAGCTCGACAACTCCCGCCGCCGCCGCATCGCGAAGGGATCGGGCAATCAGCCCGAGGATGTGAGCAAGCTGGTCAAGGGGTTTGAGATGGTCTCGAACCTCAGCAAGCAGATGTCGGGCATGAACATGCTCCAGCGGATGAAGGCGATGTCCGGGCTGAGCTCCCCGGCCATGATGGCGGCGATGTCCTCCGGGGCGGTGCCGAAGATGTCCGGCGGAACGCGCAAGGAACCGCGGGCGCACATCAAGCAGCGGAAGAAAAGGCGGTGACTTTCCCTAAGGCAGTGGGGCGGGCGTCCCGCCCGCCAATCCGGGCCTGTGCATCACACCGGTAGCGCACGCCATGTTCCACCCCGTCACCTTCGCGATCATGTGCGGCATCGTGGGTCTGCTGCTGATCTTCGCCGGCTGGATCCGGCCGGTGGGTATGGTTCTTTATTGCGGAAAGTGCAACTACAACCTCACCGGCAACACCTCGGGCGTCTGCCCGGAGTGCGGGCAGAGGCTCTCGCCCCAGACCACGCGCTTCGGGCTGCGCAAAACCAACCACGTCATCTTCGGGTGCGGCGTGGTCATTGTGGTGCTGGGCCTGCCCTGGACGGTGGACGGCCTGCGCTACGCGCTTCAGCAGGACTGGTACCAGTGGTATCCGACCTTCATGGTTCTGGGCGACCTTGAAGAGGAAGACACCCGCCCCAAAGCGATCGGTGAAATCCGCCGGCGGATCACGGCGGAAACCATCCGCGAGGGCGACCTTCCGGGCGTGGCGGAGAAGCTGGTCGAACTGTACGACATGGCGCGGCGGGGAGAACTGGAGCAAGGTGTTGTCTGGTCCGCCAATCTTGCGTGCGAGCAATTGGCCGTCAACGGGCAGTTGCCCCCGGATGTCCTCTCAAAATGGTTGGACCAGTTAGATACGCTGACCTTTCGATTCGCCCCGATTACGGATGAGCCTCGCGATGGGCCATGGACTCTGTCCGCTGAAATGAATCGAATCTTCGCAGGTATGCCGTCCGGCCTCTGCCGGCATTACCTTGTAGAGGTGATAGGGGTCGATGGTGAGCCAGTTCACCGCACGGTGGGCGAGGCATATATCAGCAACACCGTGAGCGGTGCCGGTGTACCGCTATGGGTCCCACAGTGGCCGGGCAAGCCTCAGGCTGCGACCCTCCAATTCACTGCGACGTGGATCTGGATGGATCTCAGTAAACTGCAAGGCGTGGCCCGGGTGCTCTGGATGAACCGGATGTTCGCGTTCCATTATCGCGAGGATCGCGAAGTTCCCGACTATGCCTATGATGTTTTTGAAGAGATCAAGAAGTACGTGAATCAGCACGGGGTTGAACTACAGAGCGCTTCCGTCAGGGTGACCGTTCCCCTTCAGGGAGGATCAGGAACTTATCGAATCGACTCGACCACTGGAAAGGCTGTCCTCTTGTCAACGGAAGCTGCAAGAGCGGCAAGTGATTCTGCCTCGCTCGATTCACGTTAGAATACCGCCAGCAACGCTCCCCCCCGACACACAACACACCGACACACAACACATCAACACCCCGCCCCATGCCCACCACCACCCAGTTACCCAGCCGTTACACCCCCGCCGAGGTCGAGCCTGAAATCCGCGAGCGATGGGCCGGCTCCCGCGCGTTCCATGCGGATCCGTCGGCTCCCGGCGATCCCTACAGCATCGTCATCCCGCCGCCGAACGTCACGGCCGCGCTGCACATGGGGCACGCGCTCAACAACACCATTCAGGACATCCTCATCCGCACCCACCGGATGCGCGGGTGCGCAGCGCTCTGGATGCCCGGGACCGACCACGCGGGCATCGCCACCCAGACGGTGGTCGAGAAGCGCGTCCTTCAGGAAGAGGGCAAACGCCGCACCGACTTTGAGCGCGACGAGTTCATCGCGAAGATTCAGGCGTGGAAGGATGAGTACGAAAAGCGCATCACCCACCAGCTTGTCGAGATGGGCTGCTCGTGCGACTGGGAGCGCCAGCGCTTCACGATGGATCCGGTGTGCGCCCGCGCGGTGCGCGAGGCGTTTTTCCGGCTGTTCCGGGATGGACTGATCTACCGCGGCAAGCGCCTGGTCAACTGGGATCCGGCCACGCAGACGGCGCTCGCGGACGATGAGGTCGAGATGCGGGAGGTCGATGGGCAGTTCTATTACCTTCGCTATCCGCTGGTCGGCCCGCCGCTTTCGGATGGGAGCAACTTCGTGACGGTGGCGACCACCCGGCCGGAGACGATGCTCGGCGACACGGCCGTGGCAGTGAACCCGGCCGATCCGCGCGCCCAGGAGCTGCGCGGGCGCATGGTGATCCTCCCGATCGTCAACCGGATCATCCCGATCGTGGAGGATGCGTACGTGGTGCTGCCGGACCCCGATTCAGCCGACGTCAAGGCCCGCTACGCCACGGGTTTTCTCAAGGTGACGCCCGCGCACGACCCCAACGACTACGAGATCGGCCAGCGCCACGGCCTGCCGGTGGTCAACGTGCTCGCGCCCGACGGGACGATCAGCAGGAACCACGGCTGGCCCGCGGAGGAGTGGGCCGAGGGGTGGACAAGCGATGCGCGCTCGGCCGGGCCGAACGACGCGGGCTTCCTGCTGGGCAAGGACCGCTTCGAGGCGCGCAAGCTGATCGTGCGCTTCTTCAAGGATCACGAGATGCTTGAGGATGCGCGGCCGTACCGCCACGCGGTAGGCCACAGCTACCGCAGCCACGTGCCGATCGAGCCGTACCTGAGCGACCAGTGGTACGTGAAAGTGACGGACGAGAGGCTCAGCGGCGCGGCGCTGCGGGCGATGGGGCAGAGGGAATCTTCCCAAGCGAGCCGCGACCGTAAGGGAGCGGTTTCCCCCGAATCAACACATGCTTCGAACCCCGCGCCCCATGACAATCCGCAAGATCAAATTGCATCCCAACCGCTCCCTCACGGTCGCGGCTCGTTTGAGCTCGCCTACCTGATCACCTTCACCACCTACGGCGCCTGGCTTCACGGCAACGAGCGCGGTTCGGTCGATCGTGAACACAACCTTCCCGGCACGCCCGTCCTGACGGGCGATCCGCAGCGCGAGCGGCGGGAGTTCGAGGCACTCAAACACCGGGCCGTCACACTTGATGAACCGCGCCGCACGGTCGTTCAGGAGGCGATCCGTGAGGTGTGCGACCATCGGGGCTGGCGATTATGCGCGCTGCACGTCCGCACGAATCATGTGCATGCGGTGGTGGCCGCGGATGATCCGCCGGAGAAGATCATGGGAGCCTTCAAGGCCTACGCCACGCGCCGCCTGCGCGAGGCCGGGCTTGTCAGTCAGGACGAGGCAGTCTGGACAAGACACGGCAGCACGCGATACCTGAAGGAGAATGCCTCCGTCGATGCCGCGTGTCGATACGTTGTCAGTGAGCAAGGCGCGCCCCTCGACCCGCCACCGATCAAGCCAGCGAGCCGCGACCGTCAGGGAGCGGAAGAACCCCCCGAAGCGAGCCGCGACCGTAAGGGAGCGGTTTCCCCCGAATCAACACATGCTTCGAACCCCGCGCCCCATGACGAACC
>JBGTFI010000602.1:0-3904 GCA_041747335.1 Phycisphaeraceae bacterium
GATGCGAAGCGTTTTCCACAAGGGCGAATAGCCACCGTAGCTGGCCTCGTCCTCGTGCGGCAGCGACCTGGCACTGCCTCCGGCATCGTTTTCATCACACTAGAAGACGAGACGGGGATCGCGAACCTGATCGTCCGGCCGGGGGTGTTTGAGCGTGATCGCAAGGCGGCCAGGCACAGCCAGATGATCGTGGCGCGGGGGAAGATCGAGCGTCAGGGACAGGTGGTGCACGTGATGGCGACGTCGATCCACGAAGCGCCGCGGGCGGGCGAGAGCCTTCGCGTGCGGTCGCGGGATTTTCACTGAATCACGCAGAAGCAAGGGGCAGACGCCGGGCCGTTCGTGATATGATGCTTCTCATTCACGGAGGCGATCGATGATGCACAAGCACTTGCGGCCGGTTCACACGATGATGGATGGTTTGATCGGATGGTCCCTGACGATGCTCATCGTCCTGTCGACCGTGACCGACGCGCCGGCGGAGATCGTGCTGGCGAGCGAGGGGCGCTCGGATTACACGATCGTCTTCCCCGCGCGGGCGACGGAGCACGACGTACACGCCGCGGCCGCGTTGCAGAAGTATCTGGAGCGCATCAGCGGCGCGCAGTTGGCGACCGCCACGGCGTCGTTAGCGCCAGCGAGGAAGCGTGTCTTCGTAGGGCGGGCGAGCAGGCATCCCGAACTGATCGACCCAGCCGACGCGCAGGCCCTGGGCGATGACGGGCTGTGGATCCGCACGGTGGGGGAAGATGTGCAGCTTCTGGGCGGGGCGGAAATGGGCCCGCTCTACGCCGTCTACACCTTCCTGGAAGCGTACCTGGGCTGCCGAAAGTACAGCGAGAAAGTCGAACATGTGCCGACGATGCGGACCATCCGCCTTGGTGACATCGACGATCGGCAGGTTCCCCGCGTGGTGTTCCGCAGCATGTCCTACTACGATGCGCGTGATGCGGACTTCCGGGGGTGGCACAAGCTCGACCAGGTCAGCCGCTCGACGTGGGGGATGTGGGTTCACACGTTCAGGAGGCTGATCCCGCCGGAGCGGTATTACGATGAGCACCCGGAATACTTCGCGCTGGTCGAGGGCAAGCGGGCGCGGGATGGCCAGCTTGCGCTGACGAATGATGAGGTCTTCCGCGTGGTGGTGGAAAATCTGCGGGCGATGATGGCGGAGAATCCGGGGGCGAAATACTGGTCGGTCAGCCAGAACGACACCTTCCAGAACTGCCAGAGCCCCGAAGCCAGGGCCATCAACCAGCGCGAGGAAACCGAGATGGGGGAGCTGCTCACCTTCGTCAACCGCGTGGCGGCCGAGTTTCCGGACAAGGTCATCTCGACGCTGGCGTACCAGTATTCGCGCAAGCCTCCGCGCACGCTCAGGCCCGCGCAGAACGTGAACATCGTGCTGTGCTCGATCGAGTGCAACCGCAGCCGCCCGCTCGCGGAGGATCCGCTCAATGCCTCATTTCGCGAGGATCTGCGCGGGTGGTGCGAGATCGCCGATGACATCCTGGTGTGGGATTACTGCATCCAGTTCAGCAACCTCATCAGCCCGTTCCCGAATCTGCGCGTGCTCGGGCCGAACATGCGCTACTTCGTGGATTCGGGCGTCACCAAGTTCTTCAAGCAGGGCAACCGCGAGGTGCACGGGGAGTTCGACCACCTGCGCGCCTACATCCTGGCGAAGCTGCTGTGGAACCCGCAGGCGGATGTGGAGGCGATCATCGACGACTTCGTGCATGGCTACTACGGCCCGGCGGGCAAGCACATCCGCGCGTACATCGACGTGATGCACGATGCGCTCGAGGCGTCGGGGCAGGAGCTGAGCATCTACGGCGATCCGATCAAGCCCATGTTCGGCGGATACCTGCGGCCGGAGCTGATGGAGCAGTACGCCCGGCTGTTCGATCAGGCTCAGGCGGCGGTGGCGGACGATCCGGAGCTGCTCGAACGCGTGCTTGTCGCCCGGCTGCCGCTGCGTTACGCGACGATCGAGCAGGCGATCCACGGGGGATCGGGCGAGGCGGGCGTGTTCCGCCGGGATGAAAGCGGGCGGTGGGAAGCGCGGGAGGAGATCGTGGAAGAGGTCGAGAAGTTCGTGGCCGGTTGCAGGGCGCTGGGCGTGCGGCGGCTGAAGGAATGGCGTCTGAGTCCGGATGAATACGAAGAGGAGTTCGAGCGGTTCGTCGCACGGGGCGTCCACGAGCATAAGGCCTTCGGCAAGCGGGTGCGGTACATCGATCACGCGCCCAGCGCCAAGTATCACGCCGGCGGCGACCTGGCGCTGGTCGACGGCATCCTCGGCGGCAGCGGCTTCAACATCAATTGGCTGGGTTTTGACGGGACGGACATGGCCGCGGTGGTGGACCTCGAAAGCCCGCAGGAAGTAAGCCGCGTGACCGTGCGGGGGATTCAGGATCTTCAGGAGTACATCTTCCTGCCGCGTGGCATGGAGGTGCAGATTTCGGTCGATGGACGAAGTTATCGCAGCGTGGGGAGCGTGAAGAACGATGCGCCGCCGCTTGAAGGCGCCTTGCTCAGCGAGGCGTTCACGGTCGAGTTCCCCCCGGAGAAGGCGCGGTACGTCAAGGTGATCGTGGAAGGCATGAAGACCTGCCCGCCGGGCCACATCGGTGCGGGTCGGCCGGCGTGGCTGTTCGTGGATGAAATCGTGGTCGAGTGACCAGGGGCAAGCGGGAGCGTTGTCGGAGTCGCGCAGCGCGGATCACGCTCAGTCCGCGGCGATGCACACCAGTTTCCCGCCTTCGCGGATGACGATCCCGCCGCTCACCACGGCTGCGCCGTAGACGCGGGTGTCGGTGGGCAGATCGTTCGTCGCGATCATATTCAGACCGTTTCGGTCCGGCCGGGCGACGATGGTCGTTCCGCGCTGGCCGAAGAAGTAGACGCGGCCGTCCGCGACGATCGGTGACGCCCAGCAGGGATTGCCCAGCCGCTCGCTCCACAGCGCGCTGCCCGTACGACGATCCAGGGCATCGGCGACGCCGGCCTTGTTGATGTAGATGACGATCTCATCGAGCACCAGGGGCGAGCTGAAGTCGCTGGGGGACGAATCGGAGCGCCAGGCGACGTGCGAATCGCTCAACTCGCCCGCTCCCCCGCGGCGCAGGGCGAGGCAGGAGTTCTTATCCGATGCGGCGATGAAGATCAGGTCATCGGTGACGCTGGGGCTGGAGACGGTGTTCCTTTCCAGGCCGCTGAGTTGCCAGAGCGGCTCGCCGCGGGCGGCGTCGTAGCCCTGCACGACGCCGTTGGAGCTGATGATGATCTCATCGCGCCCGTTCTCACGCGAAACAAGCGGCGACGACCACGAGACGCGCCTGGGCCGATCGAGCTTCCAGCGGTTCTCGCCGGTGCGCTTGTCGATGCTCAGGAGGTAGCCGGGCGCGCCGTGGTCGATCAGGACGATGACCGCGTCATCGGTCTGGGCGAGCGAGGCGCCGATCCCGTGATTGCCCTGGAAGTCTCCGTATTCGGCGGTGAGGCTGCGCTTCCAGAGCTGTTTGCCCTGGTGGTCGAGGGCGATCAAATCGCCGGATTCGAACAGGGCATAGAGCGCACGGCCGTCCACCACCGGCGTGCAGGGCGCTTTGGAGACGTAGCCGCTGTCTTCGACTTTCTGCGTGCCGCCAAACTGCTTCTGCCAGAGGACCGCGCCGGTCACGAGGTCAAGGCAGGTGAGGTGCAGCGTTTCCTTGTGGGTTCCGGTGACGCTGGTGGCGAACACCCGGCCGTCCCAGATCACCGGGCTGGATTGCCCGTAACCGGGCAGTTCATGTGTCCATCGGAGGTTGGATTGCGCGGACCATTCGATGGGAAGATTCGCGGCCTTCGAGTGGCTGTTGCCCGTGCCGCGGAAGCCCGGCCAGCGCGTCGCGGGCGC
>JBGTFI010000603.1:0-1557 GCA_041747335.1 Phycisphaeraceae bacterium
AGCTGCAGCGGGTGGCGGCGCAGGCGCACGACGGGTTCGCGCGCGTGGTGAGCCCCGCGCATACGCAGGGCGATGGCGACATTGCGTTCGCGATTTCGATGGGGGCGCGGGAAACGAAACCCTACGAACTAACGACCGTAGGGATGCTCGCATCGACCGCGATCGAGCAGGCGCTCTTGCGGAGCGCCCGGCTGGCGACCGGGCTGAGGGGCGTGCCTTCGGCCACGGACTGGCTGAGCGGCTGAAGCAGGCCGCGGCGCCGGTCTTTACCTCAGGCGGAAAATATCCACCCGCGGGATGAGGGTGCATTTTGGGGGCTCCGTCTTAGGGCGGATGTTGGGAGATTTGTGTGATTCGCGTCACATCAGTCACTTGAAGCCGTAGTACTAGAGGAGTAGGTTCCAAACCGGGCCTTAACCCCAACCTTTCGGAGGGAGCACCGAACATGCGCAAAGTCTTGCTGGCTTTACCAGCAGTCGCCATAGCCGCGGCGGCCATCTTCACGTCCTCAGGTCAATCCGTTTTTGCCGCACCCGTCTCACTGACCATCCGCGCAGGCGATGGCGAACCGGGCTACGCGGTCAACCGTTTCCTCCCGGAAACGGTCTACATCCGCGCCGGTGACACGCTCACCTGGGAGTGGGATTGGCCCGAGCCACATTCCATCACCTTCGGTGAAATCACCGGAGACCCCGAAGGGCCGAGCCACCCCGGTGTCAGCCCCGTCGAACACGACGGCACCGAGTTCGTCAACTCCGGTGTCCTCTTCCCGGGCCCCGAACCAGCCAGCTTTTCTGTGAAGTTCGATGCCGAAGGCACCTTTGACTACTACTGCTTCATCCACCCCTTCATGACTGGCGAAGTCGTTGTCCAGCCCGAAGGCGTAGGCGAGCAGGACAACCAGGCATCGATCGATGCCCGCGGCCAGGTCATCTACAACGACTCGATCGCGGTGCTGAAGGCCGCCGCGGCCGCTGCCGCCGCCAAGCCCGTTGCCGTAACGCCGAAGGCGGGCGGTGGGCGCACCCACAGCCTCCAGGTTTCGAGCAACAACGACATCCCTGTCGGCGATGTCATGCAGTTCTTCCCGGCCTCCATCAACGTGGCCCTGAACGACGCTGTCGAATTCACTTCGAACGTCCACACGCCTCACGACATCGTCTTCCTCCCCACCGGTTTCGACCTTTCTGCAGGGCCGCCGCCCGCAGAACTTGCCGAGTGGGACCCCTTCGCAGGCGGGTTCAACTACAGTCCCGGCGTGAAGGTGGATGGCAAAAAGTCCTTCGCCAGCCCCATGATCGGATTGGAGTACCCGGACGGTCAGAAGGCTTCCTTCACGTTCGCTGCTGCCGGGTCCTACACCTACGTCTGCGCCCTCCACTTCGAACAGGGCATGATGGGGACCGTTAACGTCACCGCCGGCGCCCCCGGCGCACCGAACACCGGCGATACGCTTCGCCTCACACCGGTCGATCAGTCCGGCACCAGCGGCCTCCTGCTCGTAGCAGGCGCGGTCGCCATCGCCATGGGCGCCTCGACCGTCGCATTCGCAGCCTC
>JBGTFI010000604.1:0-3462 GCA_041747335.1 Phycisphaeraceae bacterium
GGGAGCGCGGCAGCGGCGTGACGCTCGCCTGTGGAACCGGGGCCGCGGCCGTGTGCGTCGCCGGCGTCCTGACCGACCGCACCGACCGCAACCTCCTGACCCACCTGCCCGGCGGCGACTTGCAACTGGAATGGAAGGAAACCGACAGTCACGTCTTCATGACCGGCCCGGCGACGGAGGTCTTCCAAGGAGACTGGCCGGACGGGTAGCGGCTGGCGGTTAGCCGGTAGCGGATAGCGACTGACAGATTAACATGAGACACTTTGGACATTGGACCCCTCCCCCCATGACCACCGCCACACAGACCATCCTCGGCAAGCCCCTGCCTAACATGCCCTGGGAAGATCGTCCTTCCGGGTGCGATGATCCGGTCTGGCGGTACTCGAAGAACCCGATCATCCCTCGCGACGCCATCCCCTGCTCCAACAGCATCTTCAACAGCGCGGCCGTGCCTTATAAGGGCAAGTTCGCCGGCGTCTTCCGCTGCGACGACAAAAAGCGTGACATGCGCCTGCACGCGGGATTCAGCGACGACGGGCTGTCGTGGCGCATCGACCACGAACCGATCACCTTCATCAAGGACCACCCCGAAATCTGCGATTGGCGCTACGGTTACGACCCGCGCGTCTGCTGGATCGAGGATCGCTACTACGTCACCTGGTGCAACTGGTTCCACGGGCCGACGGTGGCGATCGGGTACACGCACGATTTCAGGGAGTTCCACATCCTCGAGAACGCCCTGCTGCCCTACAACCGCAACGGGGTGCTCTTCCCGCGGAAGATCGGCGGCAGGTACATGATGCTCTCGCGCCCCAGCGACACGGGGCACACGGCCTTCGGAGACATGTTCCTCAGCCAGAGCGAGGACCTCATTTTCTGGGGCAGGCACCGCCACGTCATGGGCACGCGCGGGGCGTGGGAATCGACGAAGATCGGCGCCGGGCCGGTTCCCATCGAGACCACCGAGGGGTGGCTGGTCTTTTACCACGGCGTGCTGACTTCCTGCAACGGGTATGTCTACCACTTCGGCGCGGCCGTGCTGGACCTCGAAAAGCCCTGGCAGGTGCGCTACCGCTGCGAACCGTACCTGATCTCCCCGCAGACGTACTATGAGTGCGTCGGGGATGTACCCAACGTCACTTTCCCGTGCGCGGCGCTGGCGGATCCCGCCACCGGCAGGATCGCCGTCTACTACGGCGCGGCCGACACCGTGACCGCGATCTGCTTTGCCCAGGTCGACCCGCTTCTTAACTACATCAAGGCCAACTCCAGGGTGTGAACCGCCATGCTCAAGTTCTCCACCACGAATCGCCCCGGCGACATCACCGTCCTCAAGCTCGAGGGCGAGCTGGACCCCTACACCGCCCAGGATTTCCTCGACGGCGTGGCGGACCTCATCGAAAAGGGCAACCGCAAGATCGTCGTGGACTGCAACAACCTCAGCTACATCTCCAGCCTCGGCCTGGGGGCGCTGGTGCGCGTCCACGCACGCATGAAGAAGCGCGGCGGAGACGTCAAGGTCACGGGCCTCAAAGGCCCCGTCGCCGACGTGTTCCGCGTCACCATGCTCTACAAGGTCTTCTCCATGTACGAATCGGTGGATGAGGCGGCCGCCGCGTTTGAGTAGGGTGGGCACCGCCCACCACTTCCAACCCCCTTCGTTGGTGGGCAATGCCCACCCTACGCCCCCACACCCTGCTCCATGAAACGCATCCTCTCGGGCATCCAACCCTCCGGCCAGCTTCACCTGGGCAACTACGCCGGGGCCATCCGTCAGTTCGTCGAGATGCAGGACGACTACGAGATGTTCATCTTCGTGGCGTCCTACCACGCGCTGACCTCCACGCGCGATCCTGAAACGCTGCGCGCCAGCACGAGACAGGTCGTCATCGATTACATCGCCTTCGGGCTGGACCCGGCCAAGACCAACCTCTACCTCCAGCAGGATCTGCCCGAGGTCACCGAATTGTGCTGGCTGCTCGCGTGCGTCTGCCCCAAGCACCTGATGGACAAGGCCACCAGCTACAAGGACAAGGTCGCCCGCGGCCTGCCCGCTTCCGTCGGGCTGTACACCTACCCGATTCTTCAGGCGGCGGACATCCTCATCGTCGATCCGGACATCGTCCCCGTCGGTGAAGATCAGGTCCAGCACATCGAGATCACCCGCGACCTCGCCCAGAAGTTCAACAACCAGTACGGCGAGGTCTTCAAGCTCCCGGAGTATCGGCTGCGCGCGGATGCCGGCGTCCTGCCGGGCATCGACGGGCAGAAGATGAGTAAGAGCTACGACAACACCATCGACCCGTTCATGGATGAAAAGCCCCTGCGCAAGCGCATCATGAAGATCGTCACCGACTCCACCCCGCAGGAAGACCCCAAGGAGCCGGAGCGCTGCACGGTCTTCAAGATCTACCGGGCCGTCGCCGGCCGGGACGACCCGCGCACCCTCGACCTGGCCGGTCGCTACCGCGCAGGCGGCATGGGCTACGGCCACGCCAAGCAGGCGCTCTTCGAGCTGATCCTCGATCACTTCGCCGAAGCGCGCACGAAGCGCGCAGAACTGATGCGCGACCCCTCCTATATCGACCAGGTGCTCAAAGACGGCGCAGCCGCAGCGCGGGGTCAGGCGAGCGCCGTGATGAAACGCGCCCGCGCCGCGGCGGGATTGTAAAGGTAGGTCAGGCCTCGGCCTGACAGCGGGTTACCCTTCGCGCAACAGTGTCAGGCCGAGGCCTGACCTACTTCCTACTCCTTCTTACGGTGGTAGTTCCCCACCGAAAAAGCCTGCCACCCGCCGTCGGGCGTCTGGACGGAGGAGGTCAGCACCTTGTGATCCGGGGTCTTGAACTCGAAGACATCGCGGTACGTCGAAACCCCGTTCGGCGCGGCCGGGTTCGGGCCCTCAGCCAGGAGGGTGAAGATCTTGCCCGTCTCGTCGACCGTCCCCTCGTACTTCCACATGTGATTCATCACCGAGTCGATCCACGTCCCGATGTACTTCTTCGTCTTGGGATCGTAGCCGAGGGTCATGATGGCGGTGAACTTCATCTCCCCGAAGGTGGTCTGGTGCTCGGCCACCATCCAGAATCCGCCGATCATTCGGGCGCTTTCGGAACCTTTGACCTTCATCGGTGGCTGGCCGGGCGTCATGGTGACCTCCGATTCGCCTTCCCACTGGCCCACGAACTGCTCGAGCAGCTTGTGTTCGGGCTGGACCGGCGTCATCGGAATCGGCGGGGCGTCATCCTGCGCCTTCAGCACGCCCACCGCCGCCATCAGCCCAACCATCAGACCCGCCATCGCCAGCTTCTTCATGACCCAGTTCTCCAGCTAAGAGGTGACGATCCCACGGCCCGCAACTCACAAAGTCCCCCGCATTCTAACCCGCATTTCTCACCGCGTGGGATTGGAGGTGAGTGATGCCGGGGGCGGGTTCGGCGGCCGCGTGGGCGCGCGGGGATC
>JBGTFI010000605.1:0-6814 GCA_041747335.1 Phycisphaeraceae bacterium
CCTGGCGCCGGCCCTCCACGCTCAGAACCCGCAGGCGGGCGATCGGAGGGTGCGCATCCTGGGCGTCTCGTGCAGCCCGCGCGCGGGGAAGACCACCGCGCAGGCGCTTGAGGCGGCGCTCGAGGCGGCGCGGGAGATCGATCCAGCCATCGAGGCTGAACTGATCGACCTGGGGGGCATGAACATTCCCGTCTTCGTGCCGGGCAGCGCCGATCACGGCGATTTTGATGCGCTGATCCCCCGGCTGACGGATCCGCGCGTGCGGGGGATCATCATCGGTTCGCCGGTTTATTTCTGCACGCCCTCTTCACTGTGCAAGGCGTTTCTGGATCACTGCTCGGTGTTCCGTTCAAACAACTTCGCCTGGCGCAACAAAGTGGGCGCGGCCCTGGCGGTGGGCGCGGCGCGCAACGGCGGGCAGGAGCTGACGCTCCAGTGCATCCAGGCGGCGCTGATGTGCCAGGAGATGGTGATCGTGGGTGACGGCCAGCCCACCGCGCGGATCGGCGCGACGCTGGTCAATCCCGGCGATGATCAGATCGCCACGGATACGTTCGGCCTGACGACGGCACGTAATCTCGGCAGCCGCGTGGCGCAGACGGCGCTGGCGCTGCGTGGGTGACGATTCCCCGCGGGCGGGTCTTGATACACACGCTGGGCGGGCTAAGCTTCTCCAATCGCGTTCCGATCATCTTCAAGGAGTCAGCCCCATGACCAAGCCCACCCTGACGACCGCCGATGGAGCCCCGATCGCCCGCCAGCAGGCGCTCACCGCCGGCCCGCGCGGTCCGCTGCTGATGCAGGATGTTCAGCTTCTCGAGCAGATTCAGCACTTCAACCGCGAGCGCATCCCCGAGCGGGTGGTTCACGCCAAGGGGTCGGGGGCGTACGGCACGTTCACGGTGACGCACGACATCCGCAAGTACACGAGCGCGGCTTTCCTCAACCGTGTGGGCAAGCAGACGCCGGTGTTCCTGAGGTTCTCGACGGTGGCGGGCGAGCGCGGCGCGGCCGACGCCGAGCGGGACGTGCGCGGCTTCGCGCTCAAGTTCTACACCGAAGAGGGCAACTGGGACATGGTGGGCAACAACACCCCGGTCTTCTTCGTGCGCGATCCCTACAAGTTCCAGATGTTCATCCACACGCAGAAGCGCGACCCGCGCACGAACCTGCGCGACATGGACATGCAGTGGGACTTCTGGTCGCAGTGCCCCGAATCGCTGCACCAGGTGACGATCCTCTTCAGCGACCGCGGGATTCCGACGTCTTACCGGCACATGCACGGGTTCGGGAGCCACACCTACTCGCTGATCAACGACAAAGGCGAGCGCATCTGGTGCAAGTTCCACTTCAAGACCAAGCAGGGCATCCGCAACTGGATGGACGACGAGGCGGGGAAGGTGATCTCAAATGACCGCGAATCCCACCAACGCGATCTGTACGAGGCCATCGAGCGCAAGGAGTTTCCGCAGTGGCACTTCCGCATCCAGGTGATGACGCAGGAGCAGGCGGACAAGTTCCGCTGGAACCCGTTTGACCTCACGAAGGTCTGGCCGCACGGCGAGTTCCCGCTGATCGACGTGGGAACGCTCGAGCTCAACCGCAACCCGGAGAACTACCACGCGGAGGTCGAGCAGAGCAGCTTCAGCCCCTCGGCGCTGGTGCCGGGCATCGGGCCGAGTCCGGACAAGATGCTCCAGGCGCGGCTGATGAGCTACGCCGATGCGCACCGCTACCGCGTGGGGAACAACTACCACCAGCTTCCGGTGAACAAGCCAAAGTGCCCGGTGATGAACTACCAGCGCGACGGGGTGATGGCGACAGCCGAGAACTACAAGAACCTCAAAGCCAACTACCACCCCAACACCCGCGAGGGCGCTCCCCAGCCGGATGAGAAGTTCCTTGACCCGGTGTGGGACCTGGGGCAGGTGATCGTGGACCGCTTTGATTCGACGGTCGATCACGACGACTACACCCAGGCGGGGAATCTCTATCGCCTGTTTGACGACGGTCACCGCGACCGGCTGGCGACGCGCATCGCCGGGGTGCTCGGACAGGCGCGCAAGGAGGTTCAGATGCTCCAGGTCAGCCACTTCTTCCGCGCGGATGAGGAGTACGGCCGGCGGGTGGCGGAGAAGCTGGGAATCGACCTCGACGCGGTGTTGGGCGAGCACGCCTCGGCGCGGGTGTGAGGTTCCGCGAGGTTCATGAAGCGGTCAAGGTCGCGCGCAAAGTCTGCGTCAGGGCGGGCGTCAGCGCAGCCGGGAAGCGGCCGCGCGCGTCGAGCAGCGCCTGATTGACCTCCAGCTCGATGCCCAGGTAATCACGTGCGCTGAAAGCGCGGCGAAGCGTGGTGGTAAGGCCATCCGAAGCGCCGCGATAGGGGTAGTTCATCCGCACCCGCGCGCCCGGCCAGGCCTCGCGCATCGCGTTGCACCATGCGGCGCAGAGCCGCTTTTCCGGGGGTCGGGCGGGGTCGTAGAGCAGGCCGAGCTCGGCGTTGCGCACCCGGCCTCGCAGTTTGGGTGTGAAGCTGTGAACGCCGATGTGGATGACCTGCGCGCCGCCTGCGATCAGCTCCTTCGCGAGGGTGCGCACCGCCTCACGGTGCGGGGTGTGATACTTTGCCAGGATCGCCCGTAGTTCGCTTGCCGGCAGCGTGCGGGTGATCTCGGAGAAGACGGCCGGGTTGTGCGGCGAACGGTTGACATCGGCCAGCAGGCGCGTGAGGTGGTGTGCCACCAGCGGCGCATCGAGCGCCTTGGCCAGCGCACGCGCCAGGGGGAGCGCGCCGGGGTCGTAGCCGCGGTGTGTTTCCAGGATTGCCCGGTGAGGCGCAAAGAGCGGCGCGTAGCGGGCGGGGACGCGCCGGCCGGCGTGCTCACAGGTGATCAGAAGTCGCCGGGGCCTTGCCAAGGAACATCGCTCCGCCTTCGAGGCAGTCGCACAGCTCGCCATAGACGTCGCGCAACGTCCCGCGCGAGGGTGACGGGCCTGTGGCGACGAGGATGCGCCTCGCGGCGCAGCCGCGAGTGAGCAGCACTTCCAGCGCCTCCTCACAGAATGCCAACTCGCCGGGGAGGACGCGATCCACTCCCTCGACAAGATGCCACCACAGGTCGCCGGCCTTGCACGCGCCGCGGCGCCAGCCCAGCAGCTTCAGATACGTTTCATCGCGGATCATCGTCCGTTCGGCGTCGCCGATGGCGTCCACGAGGACTTCCGCCAGCGCCGCGGTCTTCATCTTCCGCTGCGCGGCCGAATCACTCCAGGTTTCATTCACCAGCAGCTTCAGCGCGCCGACGACGGCCGCGGCAATGGCGAGGTCGGCCGCGGGGCATTCCTGCACGTCGATCACGCGGATCTCGATCGTCTGACGCTCGAACCGCGCGATCGCTCCGCGGGCGTTGGCGAACTCGTGGCGCAACACGCCCTGGGGATCATGGGGCGCGAGGTCGCGGTAGATGCGGCCGAGGATCGTCTCCCGGTATTCGTCCATGCGATAGACCGGCTCTGGAATCACCTGCCCGACGATGCTCGGGACGCGCGCCCCGTGGACGCGGTAGTTGTCGAGTCGGTTGTCTAGGCGGCCGGTGGCGCGGGCGTCCATGAAGGGGGAACTCGCGGCCAGCGCGGGGAGGATGGGCAGGACGAGGCGGATCGCGGCGTGAAGCCGGCCGAACTGGTCATCATCGGCAAAGGGCAGATTGAGGTGAACGCTCTGTAGGTTGGCCCAGCCGTGCCCGCGGCAGTCGAAGATGCGGTGCATCGTTTCGTAGATGGGGCTGTAATCGTGCGGCCAGAGGCGCATCTCGCGGTGCGGGTCCATCCACGGGTGCATGGCCGTGGGCATCAGCCGGGCGTTCATGGGCGCGAGCAGGGCGTTGATGCGTGCCACATGCGCCTCGAATGGGCCCGCCAGGTCCGTCAATCCCTTCACGGGGCCCGTGGTCTTCAGCTCGACCACGTGCAACGCCAGCTCGTTGGACCAGGAGATGTCCTCGAACGCGACATCGGTGGTGATCGCCCCGGCCTGTGCCTGAAGGAGACGGTCGCAGACCGGCAACACATCGAGCGTGTCGCGATCGACGATCATGTACTCAAGCTCGACGCCCACGCCCTCGAACAGACCAAGGGGTTTACCGTCTTTCACGCGCCCCCCCCTTTCGAATGCGCTCGATTCGCCGCACGAACGACGCCATGACGCGGTCATAGAGCGCCGACTTGAGCACGCGGTCCTCGTACCCGGCGTCGATGCTGGGGTTGTCGTTGACCTCGATGATGTAGACCTTCCCGTTGATCTGCTTGAGGTCCACGCCGTACAGCCCGTCGCCCATCAGCCGGGCGGCGCGCACGGCGGTGGAGACGACCCTTCGCGGGGCGTCGGCGACGGCGAGGGTGTCGATCTTTCCGTAGTCGGTCTGCCCGTTCTGCTCGTGCTTCATGATCTGCCAGTGGCGTCGGGCCATGTGGTAGCGGCAGACGTAGATCGCTTCCCCGTCGAGCACGCCGACGCGCCAGTCGTACCCGGTGGGGACGAAGGACTGGGCGACGATCAGGTCCGAGCGCGAGAGCAGACGATCGACCTCGCGCTCGTAGGATTCCTCGTCGTCGACCTTGACGACACCGATGGAGAACGCGCTGTCGGGCTGCTTGAGCACCAGCGGAAGCCCAAGCTCGGAAACGACGGCCTGCGCGTTGTCGCGATGGACGATGCGCGTGGGGGGGATCGGGATCTCCTTCTGGGCCAGACGCTCGGCGAGGTAGACCTTGTTGGTGCAGCGGGCGATGGAGACCGGGTCGTCGATCACCGCGAGACCATCCGCCTGCGCCCGGCGGGCGAAGCGGAAGGTGTAATGGTTGACCGCGGTCGTCGTGCGGATGAAGAGGGCGTCGTACTCACCGATGCGGCCGTAGTCGTCGCGGGTAATGAGTTCGGCGGCCATCTCCAGCCGGCCCGCGGCGCGGATGAAGCGGTCAAGCGCCTTGACGTTCGAGGTGGGGTGGACTTCGAGCGGGTCGTGAAGGATCGCCAGGTGATACTTCGCGCGGGCGGCGCGCCGGCCGGACCACTGCCTGCGCGTGAAATACTCCGCCGCCGCCTCGATCACCGCGATGCGGTGGTTCTCCGGGATTTCGCTCGAAGGGATCGGACGGGCGCCCTGCCACTGCCAGCGATCTTTCTTGATGAACTGGGCGCGGAGCAGCGGGCTGGGGAAGAGGCCGAAGAGTCGCAGACCCAGGGGTCGGTCGCGCTTGGCCATCGTCTTGCCGAAGTAGATGCTAAGCTCAAAGCGGTTGCTCTTGATCGGCCGGAGCGTCGTCTGGATCAGCTCGTCGAGTTCATCGGCGAGGATGCGGCTGACCGTCGAGGACTTCATGTCCTGGATGGTGACGATGTCCGGCTGGGGTTTGTGCCCGCGCGCCTCGGCCAGAAGGGAGACGTAGTAGCCCAGACTCTGATAGCTGTAGGACCGGCAGAGGTTGAACACCCGCACGTTGCGCATGGTGTTGAACGAGGGGTCGGTCAGGTATTGCCTGGCCGACACCACGCGCACTCCGCCGACGTGCAGCGGCCAGTTGTCAGGGTTATTGACGATCAGCAGGATCTGCATACTCGCCGTTCCGAACGCGCCGGCCTGGCTCAATGACCAGCAGTTTTCCGTCAAAGGTCATGACGCCCAGGAATATCGCGCCGATCAGCCGTTCGATCGAGACGCGGTAGTGATGCTGGGCCGGGTGGGGGTGGTCGATGTAGGGGTCGGCCACGCACGCCTGTCCGGAGGCCTGGTCCAGCCCGTAGACCACCACGAAGTGCCCCGCCGGTTCGCCGTTCACATCGTCAGGTTCCATGTCGGCGGGCCTCTCACGGGCGCACTGAAGCAACCATGTGTTGCTCAGGGCGACGATCAACGGTCCCTTGGTGAGCAGCCGCTGGAGCAGAGCGGTGGAGA
Source organism: Phycisphaeraceae bacterium (assembly GCA_041747335.1). Taxonomy (GTDB): domain Bacteria; phylum Planctomycetota; class Phycisphaerae; order Phycisphaerales; family Phycisphaeraceae; genus JBGTFI01. The sequence continues at coordinate 5,955 of JBGTFI010000605.1, forward strand.
GGTCCTCCATGAGCACCTTCCCCCCCCCGGCCAGGAAGTCAAGGTAGGCCTGGGTGTAGGTCAGGAACTTAGGGTCGCGTTTGACCTTCGCCTGGGCGATCAACCGCTCGGCGATCGGCGGGCCTTCGGGTTGAAACCACGATGGGTCGAACAATTGAAGGTCGAAGGTGTAGAGCGTGGTGGAGAACCCCTCGCTCAGGGCGTGCAGCCCGAGCATGACCGCCAGCGTCCCGCCCTCGGGCAGGTGCGGCACCTGGGCGATGACCTGCTCGAGCGGCAACGCGACCCCGTGACGGCGGTAGACCGAGTGGAGGCACGACGCCCCGCAGGTCACCTCATCCGGCTGCGGGGTGATCTCAAAGGGAATGTCGCAGGTCGATTCCATCACGGGGGGGAATCATATCAGGGAGTGCTGGGGTGTTGGGAGGTTGTGGGTTATGAGTTGCGGGTTGAGGATCGGAGAAAGAGGTTGCCCTGCCCAGGGTGCCTGTGGCAAAGGCTTGGCGTGCCACAGAACCCACCTCCCCGAACCCCGGCCTTTGGACTCTGGACTCTGGACATCCCCACCCCCCGACCCTGTTGCGGCCCCCCAGCCCGCCGACTACACTTGCCCGCGCTTCGATCACCGATGGGCCAGGCTGTGCGTTATGAGCTGATTGACCGGATCGTCGAGCGGGATTCCCACCGGTTGGTGGCGGTGAAAGCCGTGACCAGCGCCGAGGAGTACCTGGCGGACCATTTTCCGACGTTTCCGGTGCTTCCGGGGGTGCTGATGCTCGAAACGCTGGTTCAGGCGGGCAGGGCGCTGGTCGCGGGGCTCGGCCCGGTCGAGAGTCACCGCGTAGGTCCGGCGGTGCCGG
>JBGTFI010000606.1:0-7364 GCA_041747335.1 Phycisphaeraceae bacterium
TGGACCAGGGCGTGGTGGCCGCGCCGGGGGCGTTCAACGCGCTGGTGGCCATGGCCGTGCGGGACGCGGGGTTCAAGGCGGCGTATGTCTCGGGCGGGGCGACCTCGGTGGCGGCGGGGGTGCCGGACATCGGGCTGCTGACGCTGGACCATTTCAGCCGCGTGGTGCGCGAGGTGGCGATGGGCAGCGGCCTGCCGGTGATCGCCGACGCGGATACGGGGTTCGGCGAGGAGGAGATGACCCGGCGCACGGTGATCGAGTACCACCGCGCCGGGGCGGCCGGGCTGCACCTGGAGGACCAGGTGTTTCCCAAGCGCTGCGGGCACCTGGACGGCAAGGCGTTGATTTCGGTCGAGCAGGCCGCGAGCAAGATCGCGTGGGCGGCCAAGGCGTCGGCGGACTGCTCGGGCGGGGAGTTCATCGTCTGCGCGCGGACGGACGCGAAAGGTGTGGAGGGGTTCGACGCGGCCGTGAGCCGGGCGAAGGCGTACGTGGAGGCGGGGGCGACCATGATCTTCCCAGAGGGTTTGTCCACGGCGGACGAGTTCGGGCGGTTCGCGGAGGCGATGGAACCTCTGAAAGGCCGGCGGCCGTATCTGCTGGCGAACATGACCGAGTTCGGCAAGACCGAGATGATCCCGCTGGCCCGCTTCGGCGAGCTGGGGTATGACCTCGTGATCTACCCGGTCAGCACGCTGCGGTCGGCGATGGGGGCGGTGACGCGGATGCTGGCGGAGCTGCGCGAGACGGGGACGCTGGAGGGCCAGCTGGGCGGGATGCAGACTCGGGAAGAGTTGTACAGGATGGTGGGCTACACGCCGGGGACGGCGTGGGAGTTTCCGGCGTGAGGCGCGGGACGCGGATCGCGTTGGCAGGCGGCGCCGTGCTCGGCCTGGTTGCATTCGCGCTCGCCACGGTTCATCCGAGAATCGTCATCCGGCGTCCCAACGGCACCGTGTTCGCCAGTCCGACCTGGCATAGCACCCGAGGTGTGCTGGACGGCCAGGTCTGGACTATTGAGTACGGGGCGGATTGGAGCGGTCGAGACTGGGGGTTCTATTCACACGCACGCGAACTGACCGAGGACCCGCTTGAGTTCCGTGGCACTCGATTCGATCGGGCCGCGCCCGGTTGGACCCTGGAGTCGGGTCGGCCGAAGCCGCCGGATCGCATTTTCGGGCTCGCGACGCAAACCATCCGGTCGGGCCGATTTAGCGCGAATAGCAATGGCCGGTTCTATCTTGCGGAGGCCGGCTTTCCGTTCGTGGCGTTTCGCTCGCTGCACGATGACATCTGGAACTTCCGGTACCGGACCGGATCGAACTGGTCGATCGCGGTCAGCTTGCCGAAGCAGCCGGTGGCGCTTGGTCTTGCGGCAAACATCGGTGTATGGGCGCTCACGGGAACGCTCCTGGTCTACGGGGTGTGGCGAGTCCGTCGAGTACGGCGTCAATGGCTCGGGCTTTGCGAGTCCTGCGGCTATGACATCGGCGCGGTTGAGGTCGTGGGGTGCCCGGAGTGCGGGTGGGGCAGGGCGTAGGTGGGTAATCCGATCGGAGCGCGGCGATCGGGCGGGGCATTCGCTTGGCGGCGTCTGTCATGCTGCGTTGTTGGCGGGCTCGCGTACATGTTGCTGACATCGCTCTTGGGCGTCATCGCGAGTCCCCATTGGCCGGAGCGTTGGATCTCGGTCCGGACTTTCCCGGCGGTGGACGCGAACGACCTTGACAGACTCTGGCAAATTCAATCGTTCGCGAGGCCGGGCTGGTCTGATGTCATGGCATCCCGGTTCAAATCAAAAACCACTGTTGGGCAGCAAGCGTTTCGGGAGCGGGATGCGGAGGTCGATCTCGGCGGGGTCGTTTCAGATCGACTCCGGCGTGGTGATCCGCTGCCGGTGGTCCACGCGGATGGGGCGGACTGGTGGCGGGAGTACGCGACGGGCTGGCCTAGGCGGGCGTGGCGGGGGGGTGATGTGACCGTGGTTGGGCCCGGTGGGTATACGACGCAGTCATTCTCGAAGATCACTTTCCGTGATCCGACCGGGATGAGCCGGTTCGGGTATGTGGTGCCGCATGGGCCGGTTTGGTCGGGCATCGTTCTCAACAGTCTCGTCGGGGCGGTCGGCGTATGGCTAATGGCGGTGCTGCCGGGGGCAGTCAGGCGGGCGCGATATCGCCGTCGTGGGCGATGTGTGGCGTGCGGGTATGACCTTGCCGGGGTTGACGGGGGCGTGTGCCCGGAGTGCGGGGCCGAGCGGGGGAAGCCGAAGGCGGAGGAGGCGTCGTGGGCTTGAGTGAGCGGGACATGGAGGCGAAGGCGAAGTTGCTCTGCGAGGCGGTGGAGTTGGAGGACCGCGCGTTCGGTATGCAGGTTGTTGAGCAGTTGCTCGACGAGGGGGCGGTAGAGGGGAGACCATCCCCTCACTTGCGTTCGGGGCTATTTGGGGTGAGGGTTGGCGCGTTGGTGGTTGAGGTTGAGGAGGGCGGCGAGGATGTGTTGCTCGGTTTCGGCGCGGCGTTGGGTGAGGGGGTGACCTTCTGGGAGGGGTTGGCCGGCGCCGGTTTCTTCGAAGGGTTCGGCCCAGGCGGGGGTCCAGCCGGCGTTTGGGTCGGTGGCGGCGTAGGCGTTGAGGACGGCTTCGTCGAGGGCGAGGTGGGCGAGGCGGAGCCAGGCGGGGCGTTCGTTGTAGAGGTTGGTGAGGGTGCGCTTTTTGAGTTTGGGGTGCTTTGCGGCTCCAGCGTCGATGGCGGATTGGCGGATGAGGCGTTGGGCCTCGGGGCCGCTGACTTTGGCGACATCGGCGAAGTCGTCCTTGGCGTCGACTTCGGCGGCGACCTCGGCGATCCACTCGGGCGGGTTGAGCCAGCGTTCGCGCTGGTCGTTGAGGGCTTTGGCCGCGCCAGCGATGGCGTCGTGGAGGGGGCGGAGCGGATCGCCTTCGGCGGGTTCGTGGCCGGGGGGCCAGGGGAGGGGGAAGGTTTCGAAGCAGGTGGTGGGCGTGTAGCGGAAGCCGGATTCGGCCTCGCGGAGTTGGGTGCCCTGGCGGCGGGCCCAGAGTTCGTGGATGCTGCTGTGGAGGACGCCGAAGAAGTAGTCGTCGGAGCGGGCAAAGGCGATGATCTGGGCATCTGGTAATGAGTAAGCATCAAACCACTTGAAAAGCCGCCATTTTGTGACTCGCGGAGTTCCCAGGTACCGCTTTAGCGGGAGCAACTCCTCGCGCATTTCTGGGCGAGGATTCCAAAGTTGCCAGAATGGGTATTTCGACGAATGAGCATACTTTGGTTCTCCATCTTTTAACTCGTCACGCATGGGGCGAACGATTGAAGACACATGGTGAAAAGGTGCTTCATAGCAAGATGCATCGCCTTGGCTTCGGTCAACCCCGAAGTCCACGATCCATTGACCGCGGGTCCTTGAAGTCACATCGCGACCGTTCGACCACGGACGCATTACATCAATGCTTCCTCGCGCGATCGGGTTTGGTTGTGCAAGCATCTTTCTCGCAACGTCCACCGACACGTCGAACTCGCCGCTATTGATTGTACCCTGAAAGCCGACGCTTTCATTCTCCTCTAGTTTTTCTGCCTGGGTCAGATCAACACCGCCGGTCAGGTCTGAATGGATCTCTGAAACGATAAGCCCATCAAGCATCGTCGGTTCTTCGGGCGCTGCTCCGAATCCAGCAATCGATATTCGTACTGCAGCTCCATCAAGCACCCATGGCCGGTCACTCTCTGCGAAAAAGATAGTTGTATCGCGCTTGATTCGTTTGAGTACTTCTCGGCTTGAACCACCGCGAATGCTCTGAGTCGCGAGTAGGCCGCAACGCAGTCCATCAATTACACCACAATCACGACGAGCCAGCTCGAACCAATAACAGCAAAAGTCAACACCTTCAGGTAAGTCGGCGAATGCCGTTTGATAGGCATCAACGTAACTATTTCCAAGCTCCATTCGCGCCTTCCGGGATCCGAGAAACGGCGGATTCCCCACGATGAAATCAGCCTCTGGCCATTTGTTCTGACCGCGGCACTTCGCGCCCTCGCGCCAGACGGGCATGGGCTGGCCTTGTTCGTCTTCCCACGCGAGGATGGCGTCGCGGTTTTCGATGGTGGTGATGGGTTCGAGGATGGGGTTGCGGGGGGCGTTGAAGCCGTTGTCGCGCATCCATTGGAGGTAGCCGATCCAGATGACGACCTGGGCGAGTTCGGCGGCGTAGGGGTTGATCTCGATGCCGAGGAGTTGGGTGGGGCGGACGCGGGGGAGCAGGCCGCCGCGGCCGAGTTCTTCGCGGCTGGCGTAGGTGATGACTTCTTTTTCCAGTGCGAGGAGTTGCTGGATGGCGACATAGAGGAAGTTGCCCGAGCCGCAGGCGGGGTCGAGGACGCGGACGGCGGCGAGGCGCTCTTGGAAGCCGTCGAGGAGGTCGGCGATGGCGTCGTCGGCCTTCTTCTTGGTGGTGGGGGTTTTGGCGGTGCGCCGGCGTTCGAGCTGGTCTTCGATTTTGGATTGGGTCTGTTCCCACTCGCGGCGGAGGGGGCGGACGATGACGGGCTCGACGACGAGCATGATGTCGTCGCGGCTGGTGTAGTGGGCGCCGATCTGGGCGCGTTTGTCGGGGTCGAGGGAGCGTTCGAAGAGGGTGCCGAAGATGGAGGGTTCGACGGCGGCCCATTGCTGCCTGGCGGCGTCCAAGAGCGTTTCGGCGCCCTTGTCGGTGAGTTCGAGGGCGGGGGCGTCGTCGAAGAGGCCGCCGTTGAAGTAGGCGATGTCGTCGGTGCCGAAGTCGCCGCCGGTGCGCATGGCGGCGAAGAGGGCGTCCATCTGTTTTTTGAGGCGTGCGGTGTCGCCGCGGGATTTTTCGAGGACGGTCTGGAAGAGTTTTCTGGGGAGCAGTTCCACGTCCTCGGCGAAGAGGCAGAACATGCACTTCATGAGGAAGTGGGCGACGGCCTGGGGGTCGTGGCCCTGGTCGCGGAGGCGTTTGGCGATGTCGCCGATCTGTGCGGCGACCTTGACGGTGATCTCGGCGACGGTCTCTTTGGGCTTGAAGGCGGCGGGGTCGGTGAAGACCTGGCGGAGGCGGGGGATGACGCCGGGCTTGGCGAAGTCTTCGAGCAGGATGGTGTGGACTTCGGGTTTGTAGCCGGTGAAGTTGGTGTGGATCTCGATGCGGGCGATGTCGCAGACGATGAGGAGCGGCGGGTTTTCGAGGTCCTCGCGGTATTGCTGGAGCTGCTGGTAGGCGGCTTCGAGGGTTTTGTGCTTGTCCTTGCGTTTGTATTCCCAGGCGAAGCGGCCCTTGTACCAGACGTCGGCGCGGCCGCGGTCGCCCTTGGAGCCGGCGGAGGCGGGGGCGGAGACCTTGGCGCCTTTTTCGAAGGTGAAGGTGTCGCCGACGGGGTCGAGTTCGGCGGGGGTTTTGACGCCGAGGAGGCGGCAGAGGTCGAGGAAGTGCTCGTGGCTGGCGGCCTGCTCGGACAGTTGGGCCTTGGACCATTTGGAGATGAAGTCGGCGGGCTGCATGTGGGGGGAGTGTACCGCGCGGGGCCGAACGGGGGGCGAACGGAAGTGGGAAGACGGGCTGGAAGCCCGTCCCGCTGGGGGGGTGGGTGACAGGGTGTTGTCGGTGGGGCGTGGGCTTGGCGGAGAAGCCCGCGATTCGCGGACGCATTGTGGGCGTTGGGGGGGAGACATGAAGTTTGCTGGTGATTCCAAGACCCCCTCCGCCTGCGCTGCGCTCCGGCACCTCGCCCGGAAGCCCGGGGGAGGCGGGAGAGAGCCCCCTCTGCCTCCGCTGCGCTGCGGCATCTCCCCCGCCTCCCTCTCGGCGACGGGGGAGAATGACTAGAATGGCTTGCAAAGCACGAACAGAGGGAGTTTGCACATGGCCACTGCTGCATCGGAAGCGCCTGTCGTCAAGGGACTTGAGGGTGTGATCGCGGGTGAGACGGCGATCTGCAATGTCGAGCAGTCGGCGTTGATCTATCGGGGGTACGAGATCGCGGACCTGGCCGCGCACGCGACGTTTGAAGAAGTGGCGTTCCTGCTGCTGGAGGGCCACAAGCCGTCGGAGGACGAACTTAAGCGGTTCACGGCGGAACTGGTGGCCGAGCGGGACATCCCGGAGATGGTCAAGGAGAACCTGCGTCACGCGGGGGAGCTGGTCGGCGAGCGGCACGCGGTGCCGATGGACATCCTGCGGACGGCGGTTTCGGTGCTGGGGCACTTCGATCCGGACTGCCAGGACAACTCGGCGGAGGCGAACCTGCGCAAGGCCAAAAGGATCCTGGCGAAGGTTCCGACGGTCATCGGGCACATGCAGAACGCGATCGAGGGCAAGGAGTTCGTGGCGCACGACCCCAAACTCTCGCACGCGGGCAACCTGCTGTGGATGATGACGGGCAAAAAGCCGTCGGCCGAGGACGAGAAGGTGATGGACGTGTCCCTCATCCTCTACGCCGAGCACGATTACAACGCGTCGACCTTCACGGCCCGCGTCATCGCCGGGACGCTGGCGGACATACACGGGGCGATCGTCGGCGGGATCGCGGCCCTCAAGGGCCCGCTGCACGGCGGGGCGAACGAGGCGGCGATGGAGATGCTGTCTGACATCCGGCGGGACATCGGGCCGGAGAACGATCCGAAGAAGATCACCGACTGGATGCACAAGGCCTTCGCCGAGAAGCGCAAGCTGATGGGCTTCGGGCATCGGGTGTACAAGAACGGGGACCACCGGGCGCCGATCCTGCACGGGCTGGGTCGGAAGGCGGCCGTGGCCCGCGGGCCGGAGTTCGTCAGGCTGTTCGAGCTGGGCGAGGCGGTCCAGAAGATCATGGAAGACGAGAAGAAGATTTATCCCAACGTGGACTTCCCGTGCGGGATGACGTATTTCACGATGGGCATCCCGGTGCCGCAGTACACGCCGATCTTCGTGGCGTCGCGTGTGTCGGGGTGGGCGGCGCACGTGATGGAGCAGCACGCGAACAACCGGCTGATCCGGCCGCGGGCGGCGTACACGGGGCCGGACCTGATGAAGTGGAACGGGTGATCGGGTCGCGCGGTTCGTGAGGGGCACGCATGATCCGGATCGTCTGCGACAAGTGCGAGAAGTCGATCGATCTGGACGATTCGGCGGCCGGGACGAAGGTGACGTGCCCGTATTGCGGGGACGTCAACCGGGTTCCGGGGGCGCCCGAGGACGACGCGGATCAGAAGCGGCGGACCGGGGAGAAGCCGGACCGCGCGGCGGCGGCGGGCTACCCGCCGGATCACGGGCCGGAGACGGTGGTCATCAAGGTGCGCCGATGCTGGTTCCGGTCGCGTCCGGGGCGGTTCGCGTTGGCGCTGCTGCTGCT